>JBFGZH010000260.1:0-3900 GCA_041586895.1 Psychromonas sp.
GCTGCGAACCTCGAACTCATAGCCCGCAGCTCATAGCCCGCAGCTCATAGCTTGCAGCTCATAGTCCGCAGCTCATAGGATTTATTTATGCGATACGAAAATCTGGATGTTTGGAAAAGAAGCTTTCGTCTAAGTGTCAATGTTCACAAACTCTTTTCGGACAATAGAAACTTTGGCTTTAAAGATCAAATTTGTCGTTCGAGTTTATCTGTTCCAAGCAATATAGCTGAAGGGTTAGAGCGCGATACTGAAAAAGATAAAGCAAGATTTATGGTTATTGCCAAAGGTTCAGTTGGTGAGCTCAAAACTCAAATAATGATCGCAGTTGAGGTCGGTTATATGGAGCCTCATGTCGGTCTGTCACTTGGTGACGAATGTGAAGAAATTGGTCGTATGCTCGGCAGTTTCATTAAAACACTTCGATCAAATATGTAAGGTGTCTAGGCACTCGTGGCTCGTAGCTCGACGCTCGTAGCCCAAAACTCAAAGGATTTATAATGTCAAATGATACAAATTTAATTGCGACAGATATCGAAGAATATCTGCGCGTTCATGAAAACAAAGATCTTATGCGTTTTATCACTTGTGGTAGCGTGGATGATGGTAAATCAACGTTGATCGGTCGTCTGCTATTTGATAGCAAAATGATCTTTGATGATCATATGGCGGCTATTACCAAAGACTCGAAAAAATTTAATACCACCAATGAAGAGTTTGATTTGGCGTTATTGGTGGATGGTCTGCAGTCTGAGCGCGAGCAGGGCATCACTATTGATGTTGCTTATCGTTACTTTTCGACAGAGCAGCGTAAATTTATTATTGCCGATACACCGGGGCATGAACAGTATACACGTAATATGGCGACCGGTGCATCGACCTGTGATCTGGCGATTATTCTGATTGATGCGCGTCATGGTGTGCAGGTGCAAACGCGTCGTCATTCTTATATCTGTTCTCTGTTAGGTATTAAGCATGTGGTGGTTGCGGTAAACAAAATGGATGCCGTTGATTATGATCAGGCTGTTTATAAAAAAATTAAAGCGGATTACCGTGAATTTGCTAAGCAATTAAATATTGCTGATATCCGTTTTGTGCCTATTTCAGCATTAAAAGGTGATAATGTCGTTAATGAAAGTGAGAATATGTCCTGGTATCCGGGCTCACCTTTGTTACGTCTGCTCAACACTATTCAAATAGATAGTGATATCAATGATAAATTCCGTCTCGCGGTGCAATATGTTAATCGTCCTAATTTAGATTTCCGCGGCTTCTGCGGCACCATTGCTTCGGGTGAAATTCGTGTTGGTGATACGATTCAGGCTTTACCTTCGGGTAAACAGAGTAAAGTTAAATCTATTGTTACTTTTGATGGGGATCTGCAAAGTGCCTTTGCTGGCATGGCCGTCACCTTAACGCTGGAAGATGAAATTGATATCAGTCGTGGTGATATGATTGTCCGTCCGCATGAAAAACCTGAATCAAGCAAAAATTTTGTTGCTGATGTGGTATGGATGGCGGAAGAGGCGTTACATGTTGACCGTGAATACATTATCAAAGCGGGTACGCACTCTACCTTTGGTTCGGTGGTTTCTATCAATAATAAAGTTGATGTTAATACCATGGAAAAAGGTCAGGCTAGCCAACTGGAGTTAAATGAAATCGGTAGTTGTAATTTCGAAGTGGCTGAAGCGGTGCATTTTGACAATTACAGTGAAAACCGTGAAACGGGCGCCTTTATTATTATTGATCGCCTCAGTAATGCCACGGTAGGCGCAGGCATGATTCGCGGATCGGTTGAATCTGTTGCTAAAAAAGAGCATACATTCAGCCCATTTGAGGTGGAATTTAATGCCCTTGTCCGTAAGCATTTCCCACATTGGGAAGCGAAGGATATTCTTAAAGGCTAAAGAGCCACGAGCTAGGAGCTGCGAGTAGGGGGCGAGCTAGGTGCCCGCTGCTCGACGCTCGTTGCTCGAATCCGGCCTCTGTTGCTTTCTCTTTGGAATTCTATGACTATTGAATCTTATTTCGTTTTGTCTGTTTTTATCGGGACGATTATTGGCTTAATTAAGTTTCAACAGCGTCCCGCTCTTGTTTTTGGTATTTCGCTGCTGACGTTGTTTGTCACAAATATGGTCAGTACTGAGCAAGTTATACTGAGTTTTTCTAATCAGGGGTTGATAACATTAGTACTTTTACTGGTTTGTTCGCTGGCGCTTGAAAAAACCTCTTTTTTAAGGAAGATTGCCACTAAGGTGATCCATAAAAGTTACGCTAAAACGTTTATTCATTTATTCAGTTTTACCGTGTTATCTTCTGCTTTTTTAAATAATACCGCTATGGTGTCCACGATGTTGGCACCGATTCGCAATAACCCTTACCATGCTGCCAGTAAATTGCTTTTACCGCTCTCTTATACGGCTATTCTGGGAGGAACCCTGACTCTGGTTGGCACATCGACTAATTTGATTGTCAACAGTTTGGTTTTGGGGGCTGGCTTACCTTCTCTTGCATTTTTTGATTTTACCTTGGTAGGCAGTTGCCTTGTGATCGCCTGCGGCACGGCGTTATGGTTCTTATCGCGCTTTTTGCCCGAGCACGATGTTAATGCTGAAGTCATGCAAACTTATTTTATTGATGCAAAAGTTACTGAGAAATCGGCTTTAGTCGGTAAAAGCATTGAGGAAAATGGTTTGCGCCATCTAGAGTCGTTATTTCTGGTTGAGGTCGTACGCGGTCAGCATTTAATCAGTCCTGTTGCGCCAAGCGAAGTGCTGCAGGCAAATGATCGCTTAATTTTTAGTGGTGATGTGACTAAAGTTAAGCAATTAAATCATTTTGATGGCTTGTCTATTTTTGCCCACCATCAGGGATTGTTACTTGATAATCTCACTGAGGTTGTTATTCGTCCTGAAAGTGTATTACTGGGCAAATCGTTAAAAAAAGCCGGGTTTCGTGCTTTATTTGATGCGGCTGTCGTCGCTATTAAACGTGATGGGGAAAATTTGTCTGGCAAGCTGGGGGAAGTTGCTTTAAGGGCCGGTGATTACCTGGTATTAGCCATTGGTGAAGATTTTAAATCTCGCCGTAATATCAGTAAAAACTTTATTTTAGTCAGTGGTGTTGAACTTGATTCTATGCTTAGCGGTGCTAAAGCCTTACTGGCGACATTGGGCTTTTTTGTTGCTGTATTCGGAGCCGCACTAGGTTTCTTCAGCTTGTTTAAGGGCCTGATTATTTTACTTGGATTATTATTGATAACCGGGTGCTTAACATCCGGCGAATTATTGCGTCGCTTCCCGGCTGATCTGTGGTTAATCATCTCCTCGGCATTAGTGCTTTCTCACTCATTGGCTAATAGTGGCTTGCTGGAGATTTTTTCTCACTTTGTTGATAGTTATGCGCTGGTGGTATCACCGTTCTTTGCGCTGGTTATTATCTATATATTGACCTGGTGGTTAACTGAAATGGTCACCAATAACGCCGCTGCTGCACTGATATTTCCTATCGCCTATGGACTGGCGATAACTTTAGATGCTAATCCTATCGCCTTTATTATGGCCGTTGCTTTTGGCGCCAGTGCCAGTTTTATCAGCCCCTACGGTTATCAAACTAACCTGATGGTATTTAATGCCGGGCAATACAAGTTAAGTGATTTTGTGAAAATTGGTTTACCGATCAGTATTATTTATGGCGTTGTTGCTGTGACGGCAATTGCGTTGGTTTTTGGATTATAGAAATATAGTTTTTAGTTGTCAGTCTTTAGTTTTTAGTCGTCAATCTTTAGTTATTAGTCGTTAGTCTTTAGTTATGAGTCAATTACTAACTACTAACTACTAACTACTAACTACTAACTACTAACTACTAACTACTAACTACTAACTACTAACTACTTTTAAC
>JBFGZH010000261.1:0-3898 GCA_041586895.1 Psychromonas sp.
CTCATAGCATCTATTTGTGAACTTCAGGTAAAAAAAAGCACTGCCGAAACAGTGCTATCAGTATATTCAAGCAGAAATCAGCCGCGACGTGTTAATACCGCTTGTGATAATTGTGCTAGAAGTTTTTCAGTATCCGTCCAACCGATACAAGCATCGGTAATACTCTGACCGTATGTAGCAGCAACACCGTCCTGCAGATCCTGACGGCCTTCAACTAAATGGCTTTCAACCATAACACCTGAGATAGCTTTATCGCCGGCGGCGATTTGCGCACAGACATCGCTGCAAACTTTCATCTGATTTTTGAATTGCTTTTCAGAGTTTGCATGACTGAAGTCGATCATCAGTGTTTCTGCTAAGCCTGATTTTTGCAGATCAGCTTTGATGGCAGCAACATCTTCAGCACTGTAGTTAGGTGCTTTACCGCCACGTAAAATGATATGGCAGTCAGGGTTACCTGTTGTTTCGACAATAGCACTATGACCGAATTTATTGACTGATAAGAAGTGATGCGATGCATTCGCAGCACCAATAGCATCAACGGCTACTTTAATGGTACCATCCGTACCATTTTTAAAACCAACAGGGCATGACAGACCAGACGCTAATTCACGGTGAACCTGTGATTCAGTAGTACGTGCACCAATTGCTCCCCAGCTCATTAAATCAGCCACATATTGAGGAGTGATCATATCTAAGAATTCAGTTGCTGCAGGTAGACCCATTGCATTAACATCTAATAATAATTTACGTGCTTTACGTAAACCTTTATTAATATTGAAAGTCCCTGTTAATTCAGGATCGTTAATCAAGCCCTTCCAACCCACTGTTGTACGCGGTTTTTCAAAATACACACGCATCACGATTTCTAAAGAATCTTTATACTTTTCACGCAGCGGAGCCAGTCTTTGCGCATACTCAATAGCAGCGTCAGTATCATGAATTGAACAAGGTCCAATAATCACTAATACACGGTCATCGTTGTTACTTAAAATGTTATGAATCGCATTACGAGACTTAGCAACTGTCTGGCTAACCTCTTCCGTTGCCGGAAATTTTTCTAATAAAGCAATAGGTGGTAAAAGTTCTTTAATTGCTTTGATATGTACATCATCAGTCTTAATCATTGTTATTCCCAAGGCACTTACTTGTGCTCTAAAGTTAGTTTTCATTTTTTATCGTTCTATACCCGCTCTACCTAAAAGTGCAAGCGCAGCATGCTGATAGGATAGCAGCAATATAATAGCGGCAATGCGAACAATCCATTAAGGCGTTAACAGTTTCACCCGCTTCACCATTGCCGCCATATTGTCTACTGTAGTAGCGCAGCTTATCTGCGCCATTAAACGCAATACAGATCAGCCTTGACTAGCGACTGATACAACAACCAGTCGCCCAGTTTTATGCGCGAAACTTCTGCGCCCTGCGCTTTATTGATTTTGCTGACGGGCGCATAAAAACGCATTGCGGACGGTCATTTTAGCGCGCTTATAATCTGTATGGCAGCCACAAATAGATGATAAAGAGTGACCATAGCGGAAACCGGATTAGCTGGCAAGCCGAAAAACACGCTACAGTGCAGTTTAATAAAAGCAAAGGGTTGAATGGCTATTTTTCATTGGCCGTTGCGGCTTTAATGCCCTTCAAATGCATAAAACAACTTTCAGTTGCGGTTTTTATAAAGTCCTGAAGATAAGCGAGTGATTTTTGCTCTTCACGCACTGCCGCGTATAGCGTATTCCATAGTCCATCTTTACCTAAGCGGCGCGCCACCACATAATCTTTCTGCAGATATTCAAATAGCGCCCAATTGGGTAACCCTGCCACACCACGCCCGCTTGCAACCAACTGCAGCATCATTAAGGTCATATCCGCATGGCGGATTTTGGCCGGCGAGATCCCTTCCGGCATTAAAAATTGATTAAAGATCTCCAGACGCTCTTTTTCGACAGGGTAAGTGATCATGGTTTCTTCGCGCAGATCTTCCGGCTTAATGTAAGTTTTATTCGCCAGACGGTGATGGCGGCTTAATGCCAGCATCTGCTGATAACTGAATAAAGGAATATAACTAATCCCCTCAAGCGGCTGCGGATCAGAGGTCACTACTAAATCAAGATCACCGCGTTTTAATGCCGGCAGAGGCAGAAAGCTGAAACCACTGGAAAAATCCAGCTCCACCTCCGGCCAGTTATCACGAAACTTATCGATTGCCGGCATCAACCACTGAAAACAGGAATGGCACTCTATTGCCATGTGCAAGCGCCCCGCATCCCCGGAAACAAAACGGGACAGGTCCCGCTCAGCACTGCGAATTTCCGGCAAAATCTGCTCAGCCAAGGATAATAAACGTAACCCCGAGACAGTAAAGCGCAGTGGCCTGGATTTACGAATAAATAAGGAGCAATTAAGACGCCCTTCTAATTCTTTTAATTGATGCGATAAAGCAGATTGCGTTAAATGCAGCTGTCGTGCAGCTTCCACTAAACTCCCTGCATTGTTCAGCGTTGACAATGTTTTTAAGTGTTTGATTTCTATCATAGAGAAAAACAACCGTTAGATTTATGCAATAAATTCAAGAATACTTGAAATTTTCTAATAAAAAAAGCAAGAATCCCGTCCAGTTTGTTTTATTTACTTCACAGGCTCGCCAAGATCAGGTAGTTTTACAGGCTACAAATCATCTATTGCTATTTGCACAAAATTCACACTGTTTTATGTCCTAAGAGGTTGTTATGCATTCCATTGAAAAGTCCCATAAGTTAGATAATGTTTGTTATGACATCCGTGGGCCCGTACTGAAACAAGCCCAGAAACTGGAAGATGAAGGACAACGGATTTTAAAACTGAATATAGGTAACCCGGCTCCCTTTGGTTTTGAAGCACCAGAAGAAGTCCTGATGGATGTGATTAAAAACCTGCCGCAAAGCCAGGGTTATTGCGACAGTAAGGGGCTTTTTTCTGCGCGTAAAGCCATTATGCAGCACTATCAGGCAAAAGGCTTACTTTCACTTCATATTGAAGATGTTTATATCGGTAACGGGGTCAGTGAACTAATCGTCATGGCCATGCAGGGGCTATTAAATAATGGTGACGAACTGCTTGTCCCGGCACCGGATTATCCATTATGGACAGCTGCCACCAACCTTTCCGGGGGTAAAGCGGTACATTATACCTGTGATGAGCAATCCGACTGGTTCCCTGATATTGATGATATTAAATCAAAAATCACGGTAAAAACAAAAGGTATTGTCATTATCAATCCCAATAATCCGACCGGCGCAGTTTACAGTAAAGAGTTACTGGAAGAGATTATTGAGCTGGCGCGCCAGCATAATCTGATTATTTTTTCTGATGAGATTTATTCAAAAATCATTTATGACGATGCTGTACATGTCCCTATGGCGACACTGGCCGATGATGTTCTAATTATCACCTTTGATGGCCTTTCTAAAGCCTATCGTGTTTGTGGCTTTCGTGTTGGCTGGATGATGATCAGCGGTGCCAAGAAACAAGCCAGAGATTATATCAGCGGTTTAGAGATGCTTGCCAGTATGCGTTTATGTGCCAATGTGCCTATGCAGCATGCAATTCAAACATCGCTCGGTGGCTACCAGAGCATCAATGAACTGATCGTTCCGGGCGGGCGCTTATATGATCAGACACAAACCGCCTGGAAACTGATCAATGATATTCCGGGTCTCAGCTGTACAAAACCCAAAGGGGCAATGTATCTCTTTCCCAAGTTAGATCAGAAAAAATTTAATATTAAAGACGATCAACGTTTCGCGATGGATCTGTTAACCGAGGAAAAGATTTTAATCGTACAGGGCACAGGTTTTAATTGGCATACTCCCGATCATTTCCGTATTGCCTGTTTACCACGCGTTGATGAATTAAC
>JBFGZH010000262.1:0-3894 GCA_041586895.1 Psychromonas sp.
CAGGATCACAAGCAGGCAGTGTTTTGGTATCGTCAGGCGGCGCAACAGGGATTTGCAGATGCTCAGGCCAGTCTTGGCTATATGTATAGTGCAGGTCAAGGTGTGAAGCAGGACTACAGGCAGGCGTTTTTCTGGTATCGTAAAGCCGCCGAGCAGGGACTGGCCAATGCTCAGCATAATCTTGGCCTGGCTTATGAAAGAGGGCAAGGCGTGCAGCTGGATTACAAACAGGCGTTTTTCTGGTATCGTCAAGCTGCACAGCAGGGATTCGTCAATGCCCAGACCAATCTCGGCAATATGTACCTGGAAGGCAAAGGCACCCCTAAGGACAATATGCAGGCTGTTTACTTTTATCAACAAGCGGCTGAAAGAGGAGGGGCGGCAGCGCAGTTCAATCTTGGCCGTTTATATGCTTTAGGCCTGGGCGTTCGCAAAGATTATAAACTGGCCTATGCCTGGTTTTTTAGTGCCCAGCAGAATGGCTATGCCGATGCATCTGCCGGCTTATACTTTGTCGCGCCCAAGTTGAATGCGGAAGAACTGGTCGAAGCTAAGGAGCTGGCAAGAAGATATGCCTGGTTATACCATTCCAGAGATTAACTGCAGATATATAAACTTAGCAAAAAACGGAATAGTAAATAATATGGAAATCAGGTTTACCCAACTAAAAGCAGATGCAGCTACTTTTGCACTGGAGATCGATAACTGGGTTATTCACAAGCAAGTGTCCTGGGGCGTTTTCGCTGCAGAGGGCGATATCGGCTCTCTGCTTGGTAACCTGCTTTGCGGGGAACTCATTGCTGTATCGGGCAGTATACAGGGAAGCAAGGGTAAAATTGCTCAGGTCTCTCTTAGTGAGCAACAGCGCTTACTGGATAGGGAACTTGCCAATGATGACTCAGAGTTTATGGATCGTATCGATACAGGAAGCACGGTTTACGAGCTTATTTATCAGCAGAGTGAAGATACAGAGCTTACTCAGCGTCTGCTTACTGAGCTTGATCTGCAGCATCTTCAGGCAAGTGGGTTTCGCATGCTTTCTACCGGTGAAACCCGGCGCTTAATGTTAGCCAGAGCACTGGCAAACCAACCTGATTTTTTAGTGCTCGATGAGCCTTATACGGGGCTGGATATCGCGCACAGAAAGTCGTTGGCCACTTATCTAAAGGCATTGTCGCAAACCGTGCAGATGATGGTTATTGTTTCTCGTGAAGTGGATATGCCGCAGTGGATAGATAAAATAGCACTATTTAGTCAAGGTAAGCTCGACAGCTTGATGGATAAAAGTGCCTGGGATAGTCATCCGGTGATCGCGCAGATAAAGGCACAGTCACAAGAGCAGAGCGAACAGGTGATGGCGCTGATTCGACGGCATCGCCATAGCTGTCAATTTGCGGATCCTATTTTTGAATTGAAAAACGGCAAAGTGGCTTATGCAGAGCAAAGCATTTTTACGGGGGTAAACTGGCGCATTAATAAAGGCGAACACTGGCAGATTAAAGGCCCTAACGGTTGCGGAAAAAGTACCTTGCTAGGTTTGATTTTTGGTGACCACCCGCAATGCTACAGCAATGACATCCAAATATTCGGCAGGCAAAGAGGCTCGGGGGAAACTATCTGGGAGATCAAAAAGCATATTGGTATGGTCTCATCGGCTCTGCATCTGCAATATCGGGTAAACTGCAGTGCGCTGGAGGTTATTTTATCCGGCTTTTATGACTCTATCGGGCTTTATCAGAAAGCAACAATACAGGAACATAAGATTGCCGAAGAGTGGTTGCAGATCCTGCACATGACTCCATTTGCAAAAACACCTTTCAGGCACTTAGAATATGGCCAGCAGCGGCTATTGCTGATTGCCAGAGCGATAGTTAAACAGCCGACGCTGTTAATCTTGGATGAGCCCTATCAGGGGCTTGATTATCTGGGAAGAAGATTGGTTAAAAATGCCCTTGAACTGATTGCTAAAGAAAATCTCAGTCAACTTCTTTATGTTTCCCACTATCAGGAAGACAGCCTGGAAAGTATCGCTAATTATCTGCAGTTTATTCCCGATAAGATAAACGGTGGTTATAAAGCTGAATTATCTTAATCGAGCGGCTTGAAGTAAACCAGAAGCAGCGGCAGCAAGGTCAAATTAGCCAGTAGGGCGACCAGCATCGAAAAGCCGGTTAACAGCCCGAAATAGATGGTTGGAATAAAATTGGATAAGGCTAGGATGGAAAACCCTAAAATCACAGTGACCGAGGTGTAATAGATAGCGTATCCGATACTGCCGTGGCAACGCTGAACCGCTGTCCAGTAGTTTTTATGTTGGTGGTATTCCGCGATAAAGCGGTGCACATAGTGAATGGCGTCGTCCACTGCTATGCCGATGCAGATTGCCGCTATGGTGATGGTCATTAAATCCAGCGGTATATTCAGCCAGCCCATCAGCCCCAATACCATGGCTGCGGCCACCAGGTTAGGCACCAGGGTAATGGCTGCTATTTTGAGATCCCTGAACAGCAGTGTGAACATCATAAAGATCGCCACAAAAACCACGCCTATGGTCAGGATCTGTGAGCGAAACAGGCTCTGCAGCATGTTGTTGTACAGCACGACTATCCCGCTCAAGTGCACCTGTTCATTATTTAGTGCCAGCTCGCCGGTCAGATGTTGACGGATATTTTTTAACAGCTCGTTGCGCTGCAGGGAAAGATCTGATTCAAATACCCGCAGGCTGAATCTGAGCTGCTGACCGTCCTTGGACAGGTAGGGGTCAAACAGCACCTCTTTGATCTCATCCGGAAGCTTTTTATACAGCACGGAGAGGAAGAAGTTATCATCCAACACACGCGGATCCAGAGAGCCCAAGATTTCCATGCTGGTGGCAAGAGACAGTACCTTACCGGATTCCCCTAAGCCATCGAGATAATCGTGAATGGCGGCTATCTCTTTTAACTTCGCCGTGTTGAACCAGTAACTGCGAACGGTAATACCTGTGTCCTCTTCCGTTTCCGAATCAAACTCTGCGGGATCAAAGCCCAACTCTTCAAGCAGAAGAGCTTCTTCGCTTTCCAGTGGTTGTTCATTCTGCTCAGGAAGAGTGACCGGCGCATCGATCACGACATCCAGTGGCGTGGTGCCGCCGAGCTTGCGGTCGATGAGCTCCATCCCCTGATAGATCTCGGTTGACTTCTTGAAGTAGTCGATAAAGCGGTTTTCTACTGTCAAGAGGCTGAAGCCAATGCTGCTGAGCAGGAACAATAGGACAAAGGCGCTGATAACAGCTCGGCCATGGGACGCGATCAGCCTGGCAAGAAAAGCGGTGATCACGCCGGTGATATTGCGCTGTTTACTTGGCTGTCCCGGTTGAAGTAATAGCAGGGAAACCGGAAACAGGGTAAAGGTGATAATAAAGGCAACGGCCATCCCTATGGTCATCATCCAGCCGAAGTCGATGACCGGGCGTATATCACTGACCAGTAAAGAGGTAAAGGCAACCATGGTGGTGGTTGCGGTATAAAAGCAGGGCAGTAGTTTCTTTTTCACTGTTTCCAGCACCAGCGTATGTTGCGAGGCATCGGGCTGCTGCGCATGCAGCTCCTGATAACGCACAATCAGGTGAATGTTCAGCGATAAGGTGATGATCAGCAGTAGCGAAATAAAGTTTGAAGACACTACTGTTACCGGCCAGCCGCTCAAACCGAGAAAACCGATCATGACTATTCCGCAAGAGAAGCAGGTAAGCAGTGGCAGCAATACCCAGCGCAGTCTGCCAAAGGCCACGGCGAGTAAAATAATGAGAAAGACCAGTACCCCAAGCCCGAAAGTCAGCAGATCGTGACGGATGAATTCGATTGAATCGACGGTGATCATCGGCACGCCGCCTAAATGCAGTTTTGCTCCCTG
>JBFGZH010000263.1:0-3884 GCA_041586895.1 Psychromonas sp.
ATTGGTTTAGCACAGCGTTTAAAAGAACTGCCTTTGCGCATTGGCCGATTAAAAACAGGCACACCAGCTCGTATTGATGCCCGTAGTATTGATTTTTCTGTATTAGAAAAACAGTTTGGCGACGACCCAACTCCGGTATTTTCATTTTTAGGAAAACGCAGCGAACATCCTCGACAAGTACCTTGTTTTATTACCCATACCAATGAAAAAACCCATGATATTATCCGTAGCGGTTTAGATCGAAGCCCTATGTATACTGGTGTTATCGACGGTGTTGGACCGCGTTACTGCCCTTCTATTGAAGATAAAATAATGCGCTTTGCAGATAAAAACTCTCATCAGATATTTGTCGAGCCGGAAGGCTTAACAACACATGAGATTTATCCTAATGGCATATCAACCAGTTTACCCTTTGATATCCAACTTGCTTTTATTCGTTCCATGAAAGGCTTTGAAAACGCATTTGTTACTCGTCCTGGTTACGCAATTGAATACGATTATTTTGATCCGCGCGATCTTAAAGCAACCCTGGAGTGTAAATATATTGACGGTCTGTTTTTTGCCGGGCAAATTAACGGTACAACAGGTTATGAGGAAGCAGCAGCGCAGGGCTTATTGGCGGGTATGAATGCGGCTCTGCAAGTACAAGGTAAAGAAGGTTGGTGTCCTCGACGCGATCAGGCTTATATCGGCGTATTAGTCGATGATCTGGCCACTTTAGGTACTAAAGAACCTTACCGTATGTTTACCAGCCGCGCTGAATATCGCCTGTTATTGCGTGAAGATAATGCCGATGCTCGATTAACAGAAAAAGGGCGTGAGCTTGGCCTTGTTGATGATATCCGCTGGAAAGCTTTCAATGAAAAACAGGAAGCGATTGAAAAAGAGCTGCAGCGTTTAAAAACCCATTGGGTTAATCCTAATTCAGCTAATGCAGAGCAAATTAACGCTTTATTAAAAAATCCGATGCAGCGTGAAAGTACACTGGAAGCTATGCTCCGTCGCCCGGAAGTGAATTATCAGGATTTAATGTCGGTACAAGACTTAGGTCCGGCGATCGAAAATGTACAGGCAGCTGAGCAGGTAGAAATAAAAATTAAATATCAAGGATATATAGATCGTCAGCTTGATGAAATTGAAAAATTAAAGCGTCATGAGGATACTCTGCTGGCCAATGAAATAGATTATGCTGATGTTAAAGGCTTATCCAATGAAGTGGTTGCCAAATTAAATGAGATCAAACCTGAAAGTATCGGCCAAGCCTCAAGAATATCGGGTGTAACCCCGGTAGCTATATCTATCCTTCTGATTTACTTAAAGAAAAATGGTTTAAGACGGAAGGTTTTATAATATGGATTTGCTGCAACAATTACAGAAAATGCTGGCACTGACGGATCTTGAGATTACTGAATTGCAACAAAAGCAGTTAGTGCAGTTAGTCGAATTATTGAATAAGTGGAATAAAGCGTATAATCTCACTTCAGTAAGAGATCCAAATCAAATGCTTGTCAAACATATCATGGACAGTATAGTAGTATCTCCTCATCTGCAGGGGCAGCGCCTGATTGACGTAGGCACAGGCCCGGGGTTACCGGGACTGCCTTTAGCAATATTAAATCCAGATAAAAAATTTGTTTTGCTGGATAGTTTGGGGAAACGCCTGCGCTTCATTCGCCAGGCGGTATTGGCTTTAGGTTTAAAAAATGTGGAGTTTGTACAAAGCCGTGTGGAAGAGTACCAGCCGGAAGAAAAGTTTGATGTCGTTTTAAGCCGAGCTTTTGCTTCTCTTCAGGATATGCTCTTTTGGTGCAAACATCTGCCCAATGAAAATGGTCACTTTCTTGCTTTAAAAGGTCAACTTCCAGAGCAGGAGATAGCAGCATTGGATAAACAGTTTGAATTTATAGAATCAATACCGCTGCACGTTCCTAATCTTGAAGGAGAACGTTGTTTAGTTAAAGTGAAACGCATTTAACGTAATATTAATAACTTAACTTAAGAGTAGGTTTTCTGTGGGTAAAATAATTGCAATCGCCAACCAGAAAGGTGGCGTCGGTAAAACAACAACTTGCGTGAACCTTGCCGCATCAATGGCAGCAACAAAACGCAAAGTTTTAGTGGTTGACTTAGATCCTCAAGGCAATGCGACGATGGGCAGTGGTGTTGATAAATATGAGGTTGCGCATACCGCTTATGATCTTTTAATCGATGAGTTAGCACTGGATCAGGTTGTCGAAACAGAAACTACAGGTGGTTATGATATTGTCGCTGCTAATAGCGATGTAACCGCTGCGGAAATTAAGTTAATGGAACTTTTTGCCCGCGAAACGCGGTTACGCAATGCGTTGGCTGATTATAAAGAAAATTACGATTATATCTTTATTGACTGCCCTCCCTCATTAAATATGTTAACCGTTAATGCCATGACAGCCGCTGACTCTGTTCTGGTACCTATGCAATGTGAGTATTATGCCTTAGAGGGCTTAACTGCCTTAGTGGATACGATCAGTAAATTAGTTGCAGTGGTTAATGCGGATCTTAAGATCGAAGGCATTCTACGGACTATGTATGATCCGCGTAATCGCCTCTCTTCAGATGTTTCTGATCAGCTGAAAAAACACTTTGGTGATAAAGTTTACCGCACCATTATTCCGCGCAATATTCGCCTCGCAGAAGCCCCTAGTTTCAGCACTCCTGTTATGTATTACGATAAATCCTCAAATGGTGCTAAAGCTTATTTAGCGCTAGCCGGGGAGATGTTGCGTCGAGAAGAGCAATCTGCTTTGAGTGAAAAAGAAAGTGCTTAAATAGGGATCCCCATGCAAGTAAAAAAAAGAGGCTTAGGTAAAGGGCTGGACTCTTTATTAAGCAGCAGTACGGTTAGCCGGCAGAAACAGATTTCTCATGATTTTAATGCAGAAAAGACCCAGCAGTTAGTTGAAGATAGCAAAGGCGTCTTGCAGGATCTGCAGCTTGGGCAGTTACAGGCCGGTAAATATCAGCCGCGTAGAGAAATGTCTGCAGAAGCGCTGGATGAATTGGCAAATTCAATTCGTGTTCAGGGGATCCTGCAACCGATCGTAGTTAGAGAAACCGGTCATCAAAAGTATGAAATTATTGCCGGTGAGCGACGCTGGCGTGCGGCTAAAATTGTCGGCTTGGAAAACGTCCCCTGTTTAATTAAAAATGTCGAAGATAATGCTGCTATTGCCATCGCATTAATTGAAAATATTCAGCGTGAAAACCTTAATGCGATGGAAGAAGCCATTGCTCTGCAGCGACTATTGCAGGAGTTTGAGCTGACCCACAGTGAAGTTGCCAAAGCAGTCGGAAAATCTCGTACTGCGGTGAGCAATCTGCTGCGTTTAAATAATTTAAACGCCCATGTAAAGCTGTTACTGGAGCACGGCGATATTGAAATGGGCCATGCAAGAGCATTATTAAGTTGTACTGGTGATATGCAGTCTGAGCTTGCCGATATTGTGGTCGCCAAATCATTAACGGTTCGGGAAACGGAACGCTTAGTAAAAAAAGCGTTAACTCCCAAAGTCGCCAAAGAATCAGCCCCTGTTTGTGCCAAAACGGAACAGATCATTAATACCCTTCAGGATAAACTTGGATTAGCTGTCAGCGCTAAAACAGGTAAAAAAGGTGCTGGTAAATTGGTTATAGATTACAGTTCAGTTACTGATTTAGAAGGGTTGATTGCAAGGATTGATGTGAATCAATAAAAGTCTGTAATGAGGGTTAAAAAATAAGAGATTAGTTGTACTTTAATTACATGCGTTGTAATTTATTTACAAATAAATAGAAGGTTTTTATTTAATTTTTAGTCTTTATGGTGCGCTAGCTGCATAGGCAGATAATGTTATTTTTCATGCAGC
>JBFGZH010000264.1:0-3848 GCA_041586895.1 Psychromonas sp.
TTATATTGAATATTTTATAAAGATAATTAATCTTTCTAAAACATGAAAACTAAACGCCTTAATTTGTTCTCAGAAAGCGGTTTAACTTGCGTCGCTCCGTTTCCGTGGATGCGCATTATAGAGATTCAGATCACATTGGCAAGCGTTTATTGCAATAAAAAAATCAAACGAGCAATTAGCAGACAATCAGCACATTTATCGTACAAAAAAGCGATATTTCCCCTGAAAAAAGATGAATACGATGAATCCTGCAAGCAAAACTGCTGCATTCTTTGCAAAATAGCTGCTTGCTTTGCAGCAGTAGGATCACCATAGCTTAAATGGCAATCAACTGCCTTCAGTTCCCGTAAAAAAGTAATGTTGTTGCTGATGAAGTTCAGCTTCCGCTTCATAGAGATCCTGCAGAAAAAAACTAATTTGCGTGCCAGGCGTCGCTTGCGCAAGAAGATTTAAATCTCGATGACAAACACAACCCATTTTCGGATAACCACCTATTGTTTGTCTGTCTCTCATCAACACAATAGGCTGCCCGTTCGCTGGAATCTGAATGGCTCCAAGCGCAATGCCTTCGGAGACGAAACGCTGCTGTGCAAATTCAATAGGCTCACCTTTAAGGCGATAGCCCATTCTATCTATCTGCGGGGTAACCGTATAAAGTTCATTAAATAACGTGGCTCTTGCTTTCGGAGTAAATTGATTAAACTGATAAGTGGGTAAAACACCCACTTTAATGATCTTTGCATAGTCAGGAACAAATTGCTTAGGGACTGCTCGGCAATAGGGCAATACTTTTGGCTTAAATAACAGTTGATCACCATCAACCAGCTTATGGCCTTCTTTGCTTAACCCGCCGAATTGGTCACGCATTACAGTGCTCACGCTGCCGAGTGTTTTAGGACTGGTAAAGCCACCGCTCACGGCCAGATAGGTACGTAGCCCTTTTTTCGGATAACCGATTTCCAGCAGATCGCCCGCTTTAGCCTGCCATGAGCGCCACGGCATGATCGCCTGAGCATTTAAAGTCGCACTGACATCAGCTCCACATAGAGAAAAACTGTTTGCCTGCTTAAAACGCGCCCGAAATGGCCCCATGGTGATTTCAACTTGCGGCGCATCAGGCGCGTTATCCAAGAGCCGGTTTGCCCAATGAAAAGCATGTGCATCCATAGGCCCCCCTGGCGTTACACCAACAGATTGATAACCATGTCGGCCAAGATCCTGCAACAGGCTCAAAGGTCCAGCCTGCTCGATATGTAAACTCATATCTTCTCCATTTTATTTACTTTACAGCTGGCCGCCCATTGCCAGAAAAGTTTGCCTGTCAATAGATTGAAAACGCACTTCGTCCCCCATTGCAAAGGAGCTTAAACTAGCTTGTGAAACATCCAGCAAATTGACTGGCGTGCGTCCAATGACCTGCCACCCTCCGGGAGACTGCCGGGGATAAACCGCCGTTTGTCGGTCTGCAATGGCAACGCTACCTTGTGGTACTTTAAGTCTGGGGTTGGCTTTACGGGGCATGCTGATATGCGGGTGAGTATTACCTAAAAACGCAAAGCCGGGGGCAAAACCAATAGCAAAAACGCGATAACATTCTGCAGTATGTAACTTAACCACATCAGAAAATGTTAATTTCGTATAGTCACTGATTTCGGCATGATCAAGCGCCACCTCTTCACCGTAATAAACGGGCAAAACAATTTGCTTACGTTCAAGCTGATCGCCAGCACTTTTATCTAACTGATTAAGTATACTGCGAATATGGGTAACAAAACTGCGCAAGCCTGTTTTGCGCAAATCACAACTGAGTAAAATCGAAGTATAGGATGGCACGATATCGAGTAGAGTATCGCTAAGCCCTGCTTGTAGTAAACGACAAGCATAAGCAATATTGTCAGCCGTTGCAGTGCATACAGTGTCCGAAAAATAGATGATCACACTATTTTCATTGACCAGATTTACATTCATGGCGAAAGTCTCGTCTTTAAAGCTTCAGCGATTACGGGGGCAAGGCGCTCCTTTAACGCTTCGGCGACCACAGCCGCTAACTTTCCATCACCATGAATGCACAAGGTGTCGGCTTTAATACTCACCTCTGAACCATCGACGCTGATGACGCTCTGCTTTTTAACCAGGCGTATTGCCTGCTCACATATTGTTTCTAAATCATTGTGGCATGCCCCCGGCTGATCTCTTGGGGTTAAACGGCCATCGCTCTGATAGCTACGATCAACAAAAGCTTCAAACAATAAGTTAATCTTATACTCCTCTGCCATTTTCTGATAGCGCTTATAATCAGGCACGGCCATGATCATTAATGGTAGCTTGGCATTATACTTAGCCAGTGCCTGCAGCAGCGCAATATAGATATCGTCAGACTTCATCATCGCATTATAAAGTGCACCATGTGGTTTGACGTAACTAAGCTGGGTATTTTCACTTTCGCAGATAGCGCTTAACGCCCCTAATTGATAAATAAAAAGGGCTTGTAATTCTGCCAGCGGCATCTCAATAAAGCGGCGTCCAAACCCCTGCAGATCGGCATACCCGGGATGGGCACCAATACGCACACCATGCTCTTTAGCACAGCGAACCGTACGCTGCATTACATTAGGATCCGATGCGTGCATACCACAGGCTATATTGGCCATATCGATAAAAGGCATAATAATCTGATCCTGCCCCAGCTCCCATGAACCAAAGCTTTCCCCCATATCACAATTAATAAGCATTCAGCGTTCTCCCATTTAAGATTGTATATTGTTATTCAGTCGTGATTTATTCAAGCAGCCAGAGTACTCATTGATTTAATATAAGCTAAAGAGAACTGGCTGATCTGGAAGCCTGGGCGTACAAGCCTGATAATGTCCTCATTAATTTTGCAACCTCTCCTAATGAATCATCAATAGACAGATGTTCTAAGGCCTGTACTAAACATCTTTCTCTTATTTTTGCGTATTCAAGACAAAACTCCTTTCCCTGTTTTGTCACGCTATAGAAGGTCTCTTTCCCTCGTTTTTCATGTTGCAGTAACCCGCTCTTAGCCATTTTCCTGACCGAATAAGAGACATTATGGGTATCGTCCAGATTCAAAGTAAAAGCCACATCGGTAATACGTTTGGCTCTATCTCTATGGCAGATATTATGGATAACCAGAATATCTAACGGGCTCAAGTTATGCTGTTCACAAGCAATACTGCATGACTGCAACCAACGCTGAAAAGCATTATTGACCATGGTTAATCCATACTCAAACTCGCTTAATGCCACCCCATTTTCACCGACTAAATGCGCTGAGGATAAAATAGCCAAGTGTGCCGGTTGTTCATTATCTGTTTGTTTTAACATTGCCTTATCCTCTCGACATTGATGTAGGAAGCCAGGTTACGATCTCTGGAAACACTGTAACTATTAATACAGCTGATACCAGTAGGAAAAAGAAAGGTAATGCAGCTTTGGCAACAAAGAGTATATTTCGTCCTGTCAGACTTTGAATAACAAATAAATTGAATCCTACAGGCGGGGTTATTTGTGACATCTCAACCACTAAGACAATGTAAATACCAAACCATAAAGGATCGATGCCTGCTTCAATAACCATTGGCAGAACAACCGAAGTGGTTAACACCACAACAGAAATACCATCTAAAAAACAGCCTAAGATCACAAACATAATTGTCAGCAAAAACAGCAACATATAAGGAGACAAATTCAGTACGGCGATATTCTCTGCAAGCATTCTTGGCAAGCCGATAAATCCCATCGCCATGGTTAAAAAAGCGGCGCCAGCCAAAATAAAGATGATCATGCAGGAGGTTTTTACCGCGCCCATCAAGCTATCAATAAAA
>JBFGZH010000265.1:0-3846 GCA_041586895.1 Psychromonas sp.
CATGATTTCTTCCATGTTATTGACAAGCAGGATGCGCGATTCTTCCGTTGTGAAATACCATTCACGGTCCCAGTGCATGTGCGGAGTAATATGGACGCGAGATGTAGTCATAATTTATGCCTTAAATACTTTAAATAAAGAGGAGAATGCGGCTGGACATAGCAACCAGCTATGTCCGCCATTGATGGTCTTAATTAAGCCTTAGCAGTAGCAGCTTTTACTTCAGCAAGCAGGGCCTGTTTTTCTTTTCGAGCATGGTGTGCTCTCCAGGTAACCAGCATTAATGTCGAGATAATAGTTCCGATAATCGCTGCACCGAACCAGATACCAGCAGCGGCAAAGGAGCCTAAACCTGCATCATGTAATAAGAAGATAGAAACGATACCCGCGCCCGGCGTGGACAGACCGATACCGGCTGCACCAACAATACCGCCAGTAACAACAGAGCCCACTAGGAATGAACCGATAACACGGATTGGATCTTCGATGGCCATTGGAATGGCCCCCTCAGTAATACCGGCAAGGCCAAGTAACCAGGTAGAACGACCCAGTTCAATTTCAAACTCTTCAAACAAACGGGGAGCGAGTAGCGTAGCAAAAGTCACGGTAAACGCAGAAACCATTTTAACTGAACCGAAGATAGCGTATGGACCGTATATACCATTTGCCATTGCGCCTAAGCAGAATGCATAAGCGGCTTTATTGATCGGACCACCGAGGTCAAAGGATACAAATAAGCCGATAACCGCACCCAGTAATAATGTGTTGCCGCCAGAGAGGCTGTTTAACCAGTCCGTTAACCCCTGGTTTAATGCAGCTACCGGCTTACCGATAACAAACATCATTAACGTACCGACGACTAAGGTACCAATGACCGGGTAAAGATAAAAAGTAACAAAACCATTAAAGGCCGGTTTTAAGCGAATATTCTCTTTCACCCAGCGCATCACGTAACCGGCGACAAGACCACCGACAACACCACCGATAAAACCGGAGCCAATCATATTGGCGGCAAGACCCGCAGCAAAACCAGGACCTAATGCCGGTTTATCGGCAATTGAGTATGCCGTGTAGGCTGCCAGTACCGGCACCATTAACGTACCCAGTAGACCGCCACCGAGTTTACGGAACATCCACAACCAGGAATCTTCTGTTCCATACAATTCCTGCAGACCAAAAATCTGCGCAATAAGTACAGCCACCGCAAGTACCGTACCACCGGCAATAATTAGTGGCACCGCAAAGGAGATACCACTTAACAGTGCGCGTTTCAGCTCTGTTTTAAGCGGCAGTTTCTGAGGTTTATCATCGCTAACCGTCGCACGTGATCCGGAAGGTTTTGCAACTAGTGCTTCCTGAAGAATACGCTCAGCATACTTGATTGGCTCTGCGACAGGCACCTGCACCTTCGGCAACCCTCGGAAACGCTGCTCTTCTTTAATTGCCACTTCTGCAGCAATAACACAGGCATCGGCTTTGTTGAGTTGCTCAGCAGTTAAACGATCTTCAATACCGTTTGCCCCCTGTTTTTCAACATACACGTTAATGCCCAGCTTCTTACCTGCTTTTTCCAGGTACTCGGCCGCCATATAAGTGTGGGCGATACCGGCAGGACAGGCAGTTACACAGACAACGGTCGGATTGTTTTCATCTATAACAGTCTCTTTCGGCTTTTCTTCTTGACCTTCACCATCAAGTAATGCGACAAGTTCTTCTGCCGTTTTTGCATGAAGAACACCTTCACGGACATCATCATCAACTAATGCCGAAGTTAAGTCGGTCAGGATTTGCATATGCGTTGAACCCGCTTCTGCATTTGGAATCGCCAATAGGAAGATTAAGTTAACCTCCTCCATTTCATCTTCATCCATGCCCTGCCATTCAAGCGTATTCTTCAGCGTAGCTACGGCAAAGCTGGCCTCTTTTACTGCATCAGACTTACCATGCGGTACCGCAAGCCCTTCACCTAATGCCGTTGGCCCCTGCGCTTCACGTGCAAATACAGCATCCAGGAATTCCTGTTTATTATGCAGTTTACCCTGCTGCTCAAGCTGATCCGCAAGTGCTTTTATCGCTTCGTCTCTATTTGCATAGGTGGTTTGCAAATTGATCAGAGAGCTGTTGGTAAGAGTTGTAATCTTCATAAGTATTGCCTCATTCCATCTCTACAAGTTTAATTAAGGTTAATCAGTGGTGATTTAACAATTACAATAATACCTATAAAACACACAAATACTGTGATCTGGATCTGCATTATAATCATTTGTATTGCAATTTGTATACAGACAAAATCTTCAACTGCTTTTTTATGTGCTTTTCTTTTGTTTTTTACAAAAAAACAGAGAGCACAGGGTGATTTCTTTAATTTGAGTGTTACCCACCTGTTATTTGTATTTTACAAGCCACTTTAGTATGGTACAAATAATAAAACATAATTATCGGCTAAGGAAAGAGAATTGAGATGACTAAAGTTCCAATGTATCGTCGAATTGCAGATACTATCCGTAAAAGAATACGTAATGGTGAATATAAAGTGGGAGAAGCCTTACCGACAGAAGCACAGCTGAAAGATGATTTTGCGGTCAGCCGGGTAACCATCAGGCAAGCACTTAAATTACTGATTGAAAATAAAGAGCTGGAAAGTATTCAGGGTAGTGGCAGTTATGTTAAAGAAAATAAAATTAACTACGATATTTATCAGCAAAGCACCTTTAAGGAAAAGTGGGCTCACCTTAATGTTGCCCCCCATAGCAATGCCATCACCTTTGAAATCGCCCTGCCCAGCATCACTATGGCAGAGCTGCTTAATATTAGCGAAACTGAACGTGTCTTCCATGTAAAACGTATTCGCTGTATAGAGGCGCAGCCTATTACGGTCGAAGAAACCTGGATGCCCGTGCATCTCTTTCCAGATTTAACCTTTGCGGTGATGGAAAAGTCAAAATATGAGTTTATTGAACATACCAAGGGTATGGTAATTGACCGTAGCGAACAGGAAATTGTGCCGGTTTTGCCTTCCAAAGAGGTTGCAACATTACTGCAGATTGATCCGCAACAGCCTATTCTTGAAAAAAGAACACGTGGCTTTTTAATCGACGGCACTGTCTTTGAATACAGCCGTAGCCACTTCACCTCGAGCGATTATAAATTTACGGTAGTGGCCAAACGCCAGGCAAGATAACGCCTGCGCCAGGCGTTGCTAAAATACAAGCGACTAAGCTTAGCAGCGGTAATGCTTCACCTGTTGTAAGTGCTTTAAAACAGGTCACAATAACTTTACTTTAGAGAAAGCTTATTGCCCATGGCTAAGGTTGCGGCGACATTTCTTGCCGTACGCGTTAAATTACCTTCTGCTTCAGTTAACACCTGTGCCAGAGGCTGCGGAGAGCGTACCGTAGCAAATATGCTAGCGATAGTGTCATACAAGGCTTCCACTTCAGTGCCTAAGGAGCCGGCAATCGCAATCACAGGAATATCTCGCGCCAGTGCCCGTTTAGCGACGCCAAAGGGTGTTTTACCATTAAGCGTCTGGTTATCCATCTGCCCTTCACCGGTAATCACTAAATCAGCCCCCTGCAGCGCATCATCCACCTGTAAAATATCCAGCACCATGTCGATTCCAGGCTGGATTTGAATAGCAAAAGCCAAGCATAAGCCCATTGGCGCACCACCGGCAGCGCCAAACCCGGCACTTTGTTGATGGTTAACCTTTAATGTTTGCTCGGCAACGGTGGCAAAGTGAGTTAATGCTTTATCAAGCTGCGCAACCATGGCCGGCGTGGCTCCTTTTTGCGGACCAAAAACGTGACTTGCCCCATTTTCACCCGTTAAAGGATTGCTGACATC
>JBFGZH010000266.1:0-3814 GCA_041586895.1 Psychromonas sp.
AATTAGCCTAGATCACCTGGATCCTGAGAGCCATGATGCTCATCGCGGACAAGGTAACTTTGCCAAGGCGATTACAGGCTTAAACGCCTTGCATCAGCGAGGCTTTCATATTTCAGTTGCCCGGCATATGCAACAAGGTGAAAACACAACAGAGATTGAGCAAGGTTTTAGGCTACTTTTCGCCCTCAATGGTCTGCCTGAGGATCTGCCTATGGTTGCCTTTCCCGATTTTCTATTGCCGGGCTCTCTGCCTCAGGTACCCCATATTAGTGAACACTGCATGACCCACTATCAAAGTGCTGAAAGCCGGGAAAAGTTTATGTGCCATTCCTCCAAAATGGTAGTTAAAAGAGATGGTGCAATGAAAGTGTATGCCTGTACTCTGGTTGATGATGATCTTGAATATGAAATGGGCAACGATCTCAAACTAAGTCAGCAGCAGAGAATAAGCATGAAGCATCACAGATGTTACAGCTGCTTTGCCTATGGCTCTTCCTGCAGTGAACTATAAGGATATTAGCAATGAAGCAGAAAACCAGAGTGCTATTTTTATGCACCGGCAATTCCTGTCGCAGTCAAATGGCGGAAGGATGGGCAAAGTCCCTTAACTTACCTGATGTGGAATTTTATTCTGCGGGTATCGAAGCGCATGGCCTTAACCCCAATGCCATTAAAGTGATGCAGGAATCTGGCATCGATATTAATGGCCACAGCTCGCAATTAGTAAGTGAATTCTCAGAGATAAAGTTTGATCTGGTCTACGCGGTTTGTGACAACGCCAGCAAAAGCTGTCCTGCATTTAACTCCGAAACCCAAGTTATTTGCCATCAGTTTGACGATCCCCCTAAGCTGGCAAAAGAGCTAACAGATGAAACTCTGGTGCTGGACTGTTACCGTCAGGTAAGAGACCAGATAAAGAATTGGATCGACGAATTATCACAACAACTCATCATCTCTCATTAAAGGAACAATAAGATGCTCGCAATTATTGGTGGCACTGGAATTTATCAATTTGAAGGCTTGGATGTTATTAGCAAACACCAGGTAGAAACACCTTATGGTCTACCATCAGCAGAAATTATCGAAGGTCAGTACGGTGAACTAAAGCTGTTTTTTCTACCAAGACATGGTAGTGCCCATCAGCTATTACCTCATGAAGTTAACTATCGTGCTAATATTTTTGCTCTCAAAAAACTAGGAGTAACACAAATTATCGGCCTGTCGGCGACAGGCTCTCTGCAACAGGAAATAGCGCCCGGCGATTTATCACTTCCCTCTCAATATTTTGATTTTATAAAAGGGCATCGAGAGAAAAGCTTCTTTGGTGAGGGTATTGCTGCACATGTATCAACGGCGGAGCCAACCTGCTCTGCACTGGCAGCAAACCTCAGCAAGGCGGCAAAGCAATTGGGCATTATGTTACATCAAAACAAAACCTATGCCTGTGTAGATGGTCCGCGTTTAGGTACTCGTGCTGAAAGCCTGTTTTTAAAGAATTCTGTAAAAGCTGATTTGGTCGGTATGACCAATGTACCGGAAGTATTTTTAGCTAGAGAAGCGCAAATTTGCTACTGCACTATCGCTATCGCAACTGATTATGACTGCTGGCAAGACGATCCTGCTCATCATGTTACCGTTGCACAGGTGATCTCTCGCTATGGGCAAAGTCTGGAAAAAGCAAAATCTCTGCTAAAAGACTATCTTACCCATCATCATCAAGAAGCTGACGACAATAGTCCACAACGACAAAGTCTGGCTTGCGCGGTGCTCACACCAGCGGAGCATATTCCTGAAGAGAAGAAAGCCTTACTGGAAGTACTGAAAAGATAAGATGAGTAAAATGTTATTATCAATAGTGATCCCACTGGCTAAAGGAGAAGGACAGTGGCAACGCTTATGTCAGGATTTTGCTCTGTTACCCGATGGCAGCGAAATTATCTTTGTTGCTGCCGAGGGCGGCTATATGGGCGAACAGCTAGCCAGCTTAACGCAAAGCTTTCCCAAGCTAAGCTGGCAGCTTATCTACAGCCCTCAAGGTCGAGGGATCCAACTTAATAAAGGGGCGGCTTTGGCTAATCACCCCTTTATCTGGTTTTTACATGCGGATAGCCGAATCACTGAGGACAATATCAAGGCATTACAAACATGTCTGGCTAATAAAAATAGCCCAAACTCACTGTTTTATTTTGATCTGTATTTTTACGATAAAACCAACTGGCTGCTAAAAATCAATGAAATGGGCGCTAAATTTCGCTCCAATGTGCTTGGTCTGCCCTTTGGCGATCAGGGTTTTTTTCTTGCCAAAGAAACCTTTAATAGCTTAGGAAGTTATATCGAAGATGCCCCTTATGGAGAAGATCATCTATTAGTTTGGCAAGCTAAACACAAGGGGGTGAAACTGCGCCGCTGCCCAAGTCAACTTGCTACCAGCGCCAGAAAATACCAGGATCACAGCTGGTGTTCTTTGACGTTAAAATATCAATATCTCTGGACTAAGCAGGCTATTCCCCAGTTAATAAAACTGATAAGAATAAAGCTGCCTTGGTCATTCTTTTAGTTAGCCTTATATAAGCAACTGGTTTAACTATTTTCTTAGCTTACTTGAGTTCTGGATACAACGGCCTTAGTTGCAGACACTATTTAGAATTTTTTGCAGAGAGCATATTTATCAACCTATCAAAAATACTTAGTTAAGAATTAACTAATAAATTTCCAATATGACCGCAAGAATATATGACTTATTAAAATCTGGATAATAGCAGTTATAGCCTTAATGTAAGTTTGATTTTTGTAATTAGGGGAAGGAACAATAAAAAACGCTTTATTTTGGGTAACTGCGCTTATTGATATTTGCTTTAATATTGAGTTAGATATAGGTGGCGGCGTCCCATGGGCGTCCCAGATAATTTAAAGGTTTCTTTGCGGTGTTGGCGTTGGTAATTAAAGCTTTGATTTTTAAGAAGAAAAGATGGTGGCCCCTCCCAGACTTGAACTGGGGACCTAACGATTATGAGTCGTGTGCTCTAACCAACTGAGCTAAGGGGCCAAATTTTTTATTGGTAGAGCTTGTGCTCTAACCGCTATTCCAAGCCAATGCTAAGGAACCGAATTTTTTGTATCCGCCGAGCTTGCTCTAACCAGCTATTCCAGGCTAAAGCTAAGGGGCTAAATTTTTGTATTTTCCGAGCTTACTCTAACCAGCTATTTCAAGCTAAAGCTAAGGGGCTAAATTTGTGCTGCGATTATATAAGCTTCAAATAACCCTGTCTAGTATAGGTTGCCTGTTTGCTTGTTAATTAGGCATAGTTTATTGCAGTAGTTGAGTATATTGGCTGTCCATCACGAATTGAAGACAAAAAATTCTGCCGTAGCAGGAGCTTAGCTATTAGCAGAGTAAGTTTTGTTATTCATCAAGGAAGCTGCGTAGTTGTTCGCTGCGGCTTGGATGACGCAGTTTAGGTAATGCCTTCGCTTTGTTTGTACGCTTACGGTTTTTATGAGGTACAGTTAAAATTGCTTTAGCTAAAAAAAATCCTGCCGGAGCAGGATTTTCAGTATTTATTCAAGCAAACCAGTTATTCGTCAAGGAAGCTGCGTAGCTGTTCGCTGCGGCTTGGGTGACGCAGTTTGCGTAATGCCTTCGCTTCAATCTGACGGATACGCTCACGCGTCACATCAAACTGTTTACCTACTTCTTCCAGGGTATGGTCGGTATTCATATCGATACCGAAACGCATGCGTAATACTTTGGCTTCACGTGCGGTTAACCCTTCCAATACATCGTTGGTGGCATTTTTCAGGCTTTCGCTGGTGG
>JBFGZH010000267.1:0-3795 GCA_041586895.1 Psychromonas sp.
AGCTATCTTTAGCCAACAAGTAGTCATCAGCTGGACCTGCTTCAGACTCCATTTTAAAGACGACACCCGCAGAAACACCGTAATTGTCAACCCATAAATCAAAGCTAAGCGTTCCTGTATCAAGATAGTTGCTTAGGTTTTGAGGATCGCCTGACATGATGACAATACCTTTGTAAGTTTCAGGACTTGCTGCGTCATAAGCTACAGATAAGACTGTTTCACCATCAACAACATCTTCACTATAGGTCACATGTCCACTAATGCCGGACCAGTCAACGGTATCTGTTTGCCAGTCACTTAGGCTAGTCCATGTATCTCTAACAACAATCTCTTCATCCAGTGGCGGTAATGCTTCCGCTGTTAGCTCATCACAACTTACGGCATCTTCAGCTGCATCTACACTGCGAGGCACGTAGCGCACTTCACCGAGGTTAAACTCTACAGCCTCCTCTGCATACATTAAGAAAGGCGTATTCACCAGAGAGAAATCCATGCCTTCATTTTTCAGACATTGCAGCGGAACTTTCACCGTTGTCCAGTTAGTTTCACCTGCCGCCGTTGGCTCTGGCAATACCTTGTTTATTTGCACTTCACCCAGACATGGCCATTCACAATGCGCGGCTAACACCAGGCTTTCCGGTGCAGTCGATTTCATATCGATATCAAATTGCAACGTTGCATCCGCATTGACATAGCTGAATTTATCGATACCTGCTTGATCACCAGTCTGCATATAAACTTGTGCAGGAGATTCACCCGTAAAGACGACATTTATTGCATCCTGCTGGTGTTTGTAGTTAATTGGAGTGGTAGTAATAGAGCCAATCGTAGTTTCCGAACCGTTGGAAACCTCTTGACCAGCCCAACCATTTGCACTTCCAGCTATGCGGGGAGTAAATTCACCGATTGATTCACGGCCATAAATTTCCAAATTAACAGTAGCCACACCGGTATCCGGCTCGGACTGTCCACAACCATAATCACGCTCATCAAGGGGGATATTATTCAGATCGGTTGTCACAGATTGTGTTGTGCTTGAAGCATATCCTAAGCCATAACCATAGGGGAACAGTGGTTTGTGCTCACCTTCGATATCCTGTTCAATCAACCCACCCGTCATGCCGTCAACAGGTGTGCTGTAATCGGCAATATTTGGCGCATGGCGGTTAATTGTCGTAGAGCACACCTTCATAGGCCATGAATAAGACAAACGACCTTTAAAGTCCGCACCATCCTCGGCAAATAATACATCAGTAATACCACCTGCTTCTGTGCCCGGTAACCAGGCCGCGACAAAGGCATCGGATGCATTAATTTCTTCATTCACATAGAGAGGACGACCCGAATAGAATACCGTAACTACTTTACGGCCTGCTTCCTTCATTGCTTGAACGGTTGCTAAATCGGCAGCATAGGTGGAATCAAGCGAAGAGAATTCTAGAGTTTGGCTGGATTTAATATCCCCGAACATTTCTGCATAGGGATCCTCACCAATAACGACAATAGCAATCGCATCTTCCGGTGCCTCAGATGCATCGGTGTATACGTTTTCTGTACCGACTGTATCCTGTAATGCCATCAGCATAGTTGTCGCACCAGGGAAATCATCTTCAATGGTGTTTTCAGTGCCCTGCCAGGTTAAGCTCCAGCCACCTGTTTGTTTTTGAATATCATTGGCTGCGCTTCCGGTAATAATATAAGAGGCGTCTTTACTTAAAGGAAGAACACTGCCTTCATTTTTAAGTAAAACCAGTGACTCGCTTACCGCTTGTCTTGCAATGGCTCTGTGTGCATCTGCGCCTAAGATCTCTGCATTTCCTGCCAGCTCACGTTCAGACGGCTTTGGTTTTTCCCAAAGGTTTGCACGCATTTTCACACGCAGGATACGCGTTACCGCATCATCAATACGTTCCTGTGAAATAACACCCGAATTTACCTGGGCAATAACATTGTGATAGAAAGCCTGCCAGTCACTTCTTGCTGTTACCATAAATACGTCATTACCCGCATTCACGGCTTCCGGACAATCAGCTGCGCTACAACCATCAATTTCTGACTGGCCGTTCCAGTCAGTGACAATTAACCCGTCAAAGCCCATTTTTTCTTTTAAAATATCATTGAGCAGATATTTGCTGCCATGAAGTTTGTAATTGTAAACAGGGCGGTCGTTCCCTTCATTCTGGTCGTAATTTTCAGGGTTATGCCATGAGTTAAATGAACTCATCACTACTTGCGCACCGGCATCTAAACCTGAGAAATAACCCGTTGCATGAATATTGCGTAAATATTCTTCTGTATAGTGGTTTTCACCACGGTCTACACCATTCAATGTACCGCCGTCACCCACCCAATGTTTAACATTAGAGATAACATTAGTTTGCCCCTTCAGGCCTTCGCTACCGCCCTGCAGACCCTCAACCATTTTGCCGGCATACTGGTGAATAATTTCCGGATCTTCTGAGTAGCCTTCATAAACACGCCCCCAGCGATAATCGCGAGGCGAAGCAACCGTTGGCGCAAAAGTCCAGTCAAGACCAGTCGCAGCAACTTCTTTTGCGGTTGCTTCGCCAATACGTTTAATTAATTCAGGGTTATTTGCCGCCCCTAAGCCGATATTGTGAGGAAAAACAGTCGCACCAAATACATTGTTATGGCCGTGAACAGCATCGGTTGCCCACATAAAAGGAATTCTAAATCCACGATCTGTATAAGCTTCTTCTAATGCCGTGTAGTATTTATCCGCCTCTTTTGCCCAATCTTCTGCAGTTGCATACTTGTTACCATCAGGCCAACCACCGCCACCATTTAATAACGAACCTAATTTATACTCTTTTGCCTCCTCAGGAGTAACTTCACGAAGATCCGGCTGGACCATCTGGCCAACTTTTTCTTCCAGCGTCATCTGTGCAACGATGGCTGCAACTGCTGTTTCGATTGCCTCATCTTTTGCAACAGCGCTTTTGATTTGCGGCCAATCCTGGTAATAAGGAACCTTGGCTGTATTTATTGTTTCCGTCGCTGATTTCGTATTGCTTGCATGATTACAACCCGTTACTAATGTCATGGCTACCAAGCATGACAATATGGATCTTCTATAGTGCATAATTTTTACCCTGTTTAATTGAATAGTTATAAAATGGCATGAACAAGCGCTCACTAATCCATATCATTTTCGAGAAAATTCAGCTATTTAAGCGATAGGAAAAGAGCTTATAAAACTAAGCATCCAGCACAAAGAAAGCGCTTTCAAAGCAATTTAAAAAAGTTGAACGCCTTATTAATACTGCCAACGCTATGCAATAGTTAATTTATTTTCTTGATTGATTATAAAGAAGCAGCTCAATTAAAAAGTGATCACCTGCACACAAGAAAGCGCTTACATGTAACAAAGTGTAACGTTTGCCAGCTAAGAAGAACCGAATGAACTGCTTTCTAAAACCAGCTCAGTGAGCAATGCAATCTTTTATTTCGTGATCTTTATCGCCCTTATACTATCCTTATTAATATGCAGCTTGTAATTTAACTTGCTGCTTGCTGTAGGAGGAAGTTAAGATGAAAAAAGTACTGGCGTCGTTAGCAGTGGGCTTATTTGTTTTTTCTATGAATATCAATGCGGACGAAGGAACGCCATCATTGCAGCAAATAAGTAAAGCCTGTGAACTTAAACAAGTGGGTTATAGTTGTAGCGTACCTGGCGTGCAAGCTAAAAGTGGTATGTGTATTGATGCAAAATGGTATGGCTATATCTGCGATATTAAACAAACACCTAAGAGTTAATAATTATTAGCCCATAAA
>JBFGZH010000268.1:0-3786 GCA_041586895.1 Psychromonas sp.
CAGGAAGTGGAGGTGAACGGTGTAAAACGCCATGTACTTGGTTATCTGCAGGACTTCTTATTTCATCCGGTACGTGCGCGTACACCGGTAAAGGCCTTGTCGGGTGGTGAAAAAAATCGCTTGTTACTGGCGAAAATTTTCTTAAAACCAAATAATTTATTGATCCTTGACGAACCAACCAATGATCTTGATGTCGAAACCTTGGAATTATTAGAAGAGCTGCTGGCAAACTATCAAGGCACGCTTTTACTGGTCAGTCATGACCGTAGCTTTGTTGATAATACGGTAACGCATACCTGGTTCTTTGATGGTAACGGTAATATTGAGCAGTTCGTTGGCGGTTATAGTGATGCGGTGCGCCATAAAGCGCAAAGTGAAGTGGCCCGCCAGCCGGTTATTAGCGATGCCAAAGCACAGGTTAAGAAAGATAAAGCGGCTGTTAAAGTCGCGCCAAAGAAAAAATTGTCCTATAAACTGCAGCTTGAGCTGGATGCTTTGCCGCGTCTTCTAGAAGAGCTGGAAAGCAAAGTTGAAACGCTTCAGGAAACCATTAATACGCCGGAGTTTTTCACCAAAGATAAAAATGAAGCGGATAAATATCTGGCTGAGCTTAGCGATACAGAGCAACAACTGGAAGAAGCATTTATGCGTTGGGAAGAGCTGGAAGAATTAAAAAATGGAGAGAACAGTTAAATGAAATTTACAGCGGCCCTGTCCAGTGCCACCCTGTTAATGGTAAGCAGCGCAGTTTGGGCTGAGCAAGCGGCTTATTATGATGTCGAAGAGATCGCCCTGACTGATACCAGTTATGCCGACTATAACTATGGTCCCTATCCTGCAGCTATCTCCGAGGATGGCAGCTTGATCGGCAGTTATTCGATGAAAGCATCCTTGTCGCAGGATATCGATATCGGCCTGCCCTTTACCTTTAATCGCGCTTGTCAGTACGATGACGAGCTTTGCGAGCTGGAGTTTTACGGCTCGGAAGCAGCGAGTGATTTAAGCTATGACAATGCCTACCAGGCATGGCGCAATGCGCAGTCCGATGCGCAATATGATGGCTATGTCAGTTATATGATGGGCAGCACCTTTGCCACCGATGCGGGCACTGATACGGCGATTATTCCCTTTGATGAAAGCTATAATGATACTGACGTCAAGGTCACGGATGTGTTTATCAGTGCTGCCGGAGACAAGATAGTTATCGGCTATTCTTCCGCTGCCTACGACAGCAGCAATCAACGGGATTTTGTGCGCCGGGCATTTATATATAATCAAACTCAGGGCGTGATGAACTCCTTATTACCTGAATTTTATGAAGAAACGGGTAATGATGATGCCGATGATGCTAATGGCGGCTTCAGCAGTGCCTATAAGATTAAACAGGTTGGTGAAAAAATCTTAGTGGTGGGCGCGGGGAGTATCTCACTGCCTGAAGACGATGATGCGGATGATGTCCAGGAGTATTTCCAGAATTGCTATTTCAGCGATGAAAGCGATGAAATTGCTACCCTCAATGAGCTGCTTTACTGTCCCGGCTTTGATACTCAGGCCTGGGCCTGGGATGTGACTGACTATCTTACTGAGACAGCAAGCGGCGAAGGGATCAGCGGTTTTGCATTGGCCACGGAGTGGCTCGATGATAATCAAGACAACGATAATTCCGATATTACCTACAGCGCCAGTGCCTTAGATATCAATGAATCAGGTATCGCCGTTGGCGTCTCCACCTTTGAATATTCAGATGCGGCCACAGGCGGTCGCCAGCGCGCCATTATTATGACCCCGGATAGCGAGGGTAATTATGCCGCGCCGACAGAATTAACTGCAGCCGTTGACGATGTTGAAGATGATGCAGGGGATACTATCTACAATAGCTGGGCTGTCGGGATTAGCGATACTAATATAGTGATCGGTAACCGCGAATATAGCGTATCAAAAGCGATTAATAAACCGACGGAGTTTTTTGTTTATGATATCGACAATGACAGCATTCTTTTCCCATTACAAGATATTAAAGTACTGACGACCGAGCAGCAAAACAATGGTGAAAGCAGCGCGAAAACCGGTGCCAACAGCCAAGCGTACGCTATCAATGCATCGGGCTTTATTGTCGGTAAAGCCGATGATTATGATCAAACCCATGCCGTGACCGGCGGAAAACCTCGCACCCAGTCGGCATTTTTATACGATAACAATAGCGATAAAAGCTGGTTTATTAATGATCTGATCTGCACTGCAGACGATGAGGGCGCGGTGACTTCGCCACGCTATAAAATTCGCAGCGCCAGAGCAATTAATGATGATGGAACAGTCTTAGCAGAAGGCTGGAAATATGATACTGACGCGGATTATCAGAATGAAACCAATGCCACTGAGGTGATGCTGAAGTTGACGCACGATGCAGATAGCAATGCGGCTACACCTGATGACAGCCCGAACTGTTGGCAGTCTGATTTACTCGCTACAGAAGATAACTCATATGAGCGCTCCGCAGGCGCAAGTTTGTGGTTATGGATCCTGGCATTACCATTATTATTAATGCGTCGTTTGAGTAAATAACCTGTTGCTATCGTTATTTTAAGGCTTGTTAAATTTTTTTTTTAACAAGCCTTTTATTATTTCCTGCTTATTCTTCACTGTTTTTTAAACGCCTTTTCTTTTTGTTTATATAACAATACCTTACATTGATTTGCAACTTCTGTTTTGATGTGTTTTTTTCTGCATCCAGCGCATATCATTATTAATTAATGTGGCGGAATTAATAATTGCTGTCATTAAAGTGTCATACTAATGGCGCATATTAGCTTCCGTCGCCAAGGAGGCGTAACTATTATTTAAGTCAAATGAGTAATAGAAAATTAATTAACCATGATAATGAATGATGGAGTTTTAAATGAAACTTAAAACGTTAGCAACAGCAGTTACATTAAGCGCAGCTTCGGTATTTTCTGTTGCAGCTTCTGCCGCAGACTCGGCACTACCAGCTTATGAAAAAGTAAGCGGTATTTCAGGCAATCTTTCTTCTGTCGGTTCTGATACCTTGGCGAATATGATGACATTTTGGGCTGAAGAGTTTAAAGGCCAATATCCTAATATCAATATTCAGATTCAAGCGGCGGGCTCTTCTACTGCGCCACCGGCTTTAACGGAAGGTACTTCTCAGTTCGGACCTATGAGCCGTGCAATGAAGGCCAAAGAGATCGAAGCATTTGAAAAACATTATGGTTACAAACCAACACCTGTGCGTGTTGCCATTGATGCGTTAGCGGTATTTGTCAACAAAGATAACCCGATTGAAGGATTAACCATCAAACAGGTTGATTCCATCTTCTCTGCAACGCAAAAATGTGGTGCAGATAAAAATGCCACGCGTTGGTCTGATGTCGGTCTGACTGGCGGTTGGGCTGATAAAGATATTCAGTTATTTGGCCGTAACTCGGTATCAGGTACATACGGTTACTTTAAGTCAAAAGCATTATGTAAAGGTGATTTCAAAAACTCAGTTAATGAACAGCCTGGCTCAGCTTCTGTCGTACAGTCAGTTGCATCATCTTTAAATTCAATCGGTTATTCTGGTATCGGTTATAAAGTAGCGGGCGTAAAAGCCGTTCCTCTGGCGAAGAAAGAAGGTCAGTTTGTTGAAGCGTCAATGGAGAACGCCATCTCTGGTAAATACCCGCTGTCACGTTTCCTATACGTTTACGTGAATAAGCACCCGAACAAACCGCTGTCGCCACTACAGGCAGAATTCTTAAAAATGATCCTGTCACAACAGGGACAAGG
>JBFGZH010000269.1:0-3780 GCA_041586895.1 Psychromonas sp.
AGTGATTTTTATGATTTGCTTAAGGTGAAGGCGCTGCCATCATATTAAGGAACTGCTTCAGGTTGCAGCGTAATATTGATGCAGAGAACCAAGAACCGGCTCTGCCTGGCATCTATAACTTAATGAGGTCAGGCAGCTTAAAAGGCCCTGGGTATATCAGGAAAAGTGGGCCTAGAATCAAAAAGTTAATGAGCACTCACTGTTTTGATAAGTGCTTAGCTTTTTCGCTCTCGCTCAAAACCACCTCAAATGGGATTTTGTTTGTTTTTAATAATTCTACAATCTCCTGCGGCGGTGTCCGATCGGTAATCAGCATATCTATTTCTGATATATTACCAAGATTAACCATTGCATTACGCCCGAACTTCGTATGATCAACCGCCAGGTAAACACTGCGACTGTTTTCTATAATGGCTTTTTTAACCCGAACTTCGTGATAATCAAAATCTAACAACGAACCATCATAATCAATCCCGCTGATACCCAGAATACCAAAATCTAAACGGAACTGTTTAATGAAATCCAGAGTCGCTTCACCGACAATGCCGCTGTCCCTGTTACGCACTTCCCCCCCGGCCAGAATAACTTTAAAGTCCTCATTCCCCATCAATATAACTGCCACATTGATATTATTGGTTACAATCTGTAAATTTTTGTGGGTTTTTGCTAAAGCTTTAGCAACGGACTCCGGCGTCGTGCCAATATCAATAAACAGTGTTGCACCGTTAGGGATGTATTTTACTAGCGCTTCTGCAATGCTGTCTTTTTCATTTAGCTGCATTACTTTTCGAGTATTATAAGCAGTGTTCATAGAGCTGAGCGGAGTCGTTGCACCACCATGATGGCGACGAATTTTATTTTCATCGGCCAGTTCATTTAAATCCCGACGAATAGTCTGAGGACTTACTTTAAAGAGCTCAACAAGGTCGTCGGTACTGACATATCCATTTTTATGTACGAGATCGATGATTTTCTGATGTCTTGTAATTTGCTTCACGAAACACTGCTCCTGGTTATCTGTACTTAATTATCTAAGTTTAATGAAATTAGTTTACCGTGACGATAAGGAATAGCAATGAAATAGCAGGGTTACGGAGTTATATGATAGTTATTAATTTCTAATTGCAACAAATAGCATATTAAAGCCTGTGCTTTCATATGCGAACACGCGTTATGATGAGCGCTCTTCGAGAGCATATAGAGTAACTAGTTCTGCAGCTAATGGTATTACACATGAGCGGATATCGATAACCTTATTGTGCATTCGCAGTAGATAGGAAATACAAAAAGAGTGTCTTATGACACTCTTTGATATGTTAACCCTCTGTAATGAGTGTTAATGATATTGTCTACTGATATAAACCTTGAATAGGTCCCACGTAGTTCTTAATCATCTTCATCATGCAGTTTTTAGCATCTCTTCTTCATTATGCACTTCTGCAATATCTTCATCATTATGCAGTTCTGACCATACCTGCGCACATTTTATTGCACGTTTCCAACCGCGGTAACGCTGCGCACGTTTACTTTGATCCGGATTAGGTTCGAACGAACGCTCAATAACCGCATTATCAGCCAGCTCTTCCAGGCCATCCCAGTAACCGACGGCAATACCCGCCAGATAAGCAGCACCGAGAGCTGTTACTTCAGTAACAGCAGGACGCTCAACCGTGGTGTCTAATACATCTGACTGGAACTGCATTAAAAAGTTATTTGCTACGGCACCGCCGTCAACACATAGCTCTGCCAGTTTGATACCTGAATCTTCCTGCATGGCATCCAGTACATCACGAGTCTGATAAGCGATACTCTCTAATGTTGCCCGGACAATATGGTTGGAATTAACACCACGTGTTAAACCGACAATAGTGCCTCGTGCATACGGGTCCCAATACGGTGCGCCTAAGCCGGTAAATGCCGGCACCACGTAAACACCGTTCGAAGAATTGACTTTAGTTGCAAAATATTCTGAATCTTTAGCATCCGCGATTAATTTCATTTCGTCCCGTAGCCATTGAATTGAAGCCCCGCCCATAAATACCGCACCTTCCAGTGCATATGCAGCTTCACCTTTTGGACCGCAGGCGATGGTCGTTAACAGACCGTTACTGGAGGTCACTTTTGCTTCACCGGTATTCATCAATAAGAAACAGCCCGTACCGTAGGTATTTTTAGCCTTACCTTTATTAACACACATCTGACCATACAGAGCCGCCTGCTGATCTCCGGCAATACCAGCAATAGGGATACGTGTTCCGCCCACACCACCTATATTGGTCTGACCGTAAACTTCAGATGAGCTTTTCACTTCAGCCATCATCGAGCGGGGAATAGAAAATGCTTCCAGAAGTTTATCGTCCCACTCTAACGTGTTGATATTAAACAGCATAGTACGGGAAGCATTAGTATAATCGGTAACATGGACACGGCCCTGAGTCATTTTCCAGACTAACCAGGTATCAACCGTACCGAACATTAACTTGCCTGCTTCAGCATCTTCGCGAGCGCCTTCAACATTGTCTAATATCCATTTGATTTTGCTAGCAGAGAAGTACGGGTCAAGTACCAGACCGGTATTTTCACGAATATACTCTTCTAAACCTTCCTGTTCTTTGAGTGTTTCACACATATCAGATGTACGACGGCACTGCCATACAATGGCATTATATACCGGCTTGCCTGTTTCTCTATTCCAGACAATCGTAGTTTCACGCTGGTTGGTAATGCCAATAGCAGATATTTGATCACTACGAATACTTGCTTTAGCTAATGTTTCAGTTAATACCGAACTTTGTGTGGCATAAATTTCCATCGGATCATGCTCCACCCAGCCGGCCTGCGGATAGATTTGCGTGAATTCACGTTGAGAAACACTAACGATACTTGCATCGTGGTCAAGAATAAGGGCGCGGGAACTGGTTGTGCCTTGATCTAGTGCAACAATATATTTTTTATCAGTCATGGTATTTTCCTTTTTTAAATAGTTACTTGTAATTTGTTATGGATACTTAATTAGCTCATTAAGTGACTAGTGTTTATGCTGACTTTCTGACTAAACTAACTTCAGCTTGTTCGTCTTCACTCTGGTTTGGAATCGTGCTGCCGTGACCGGCATTGGGTAAATATTGTGCAATCAGTTTCGGGTAAGCCCAGCCGCCAAAACACGCACCAAAGATAGGGCCTAAAATAGGGACGATGAAGTAAGGGATCTCTTTTGCTCCGCTCAATGCAAACTCCCAACCGGCAAAGTAAGCAAATAATTTAGGCGCAAAATCACGCGCAGGGTTCATCGCAAAGCCCGTTAGCGGACCTAAAGAGCCACCGATAACGGCAATTAAAATACCTATCAGAATAGGGTTCATTGCACCGCGTGGAGCACCGTTGTTTTCATCACCAAGTGCTAAAATTGCGAACATGAGTACGGCAGTAATGACAAATTCAACGCTAAATGCGCCAAGCATAGATAATGATGGGTGCGGGTAAGTAGAAAAAATACCTGCGCTTGATAGTGCCGCTTCACTATTGCGTAAAAAGCCGTTAGCTATCTCGTAATCTGTAAAAAGGTTGCTGTATAAAGCGTAAACTAAAGCTGCAGAGCAAAATGCGCCGGCCAGCTGCGCTGCTATATAAGGTAAGACTTTTCTTTTTTCAAAGCCATGAAAAGCAGCCAGTGCAATAGTAACCGCCGGGTTAATGTGCGCACCGGAAACACCGGCAGTACAGTAGATGGCGATTGCAACGCCCATGCCCCACATGATACTAATTTCCCATTGACCAAAG
>JBFGZH010000270.1:0-3772 GCA_041586895.1 Psychromonas sp.
CAGAATATCGGCCTTCGCATCGAGTATAACCGAGCGCCGTACTTTATCCGACCAGTAATCATAATGGGCAATACGGCGGAGACTGGCTTCGATGCCACCAATGACTACGGGGACGGATTTATAAGCTTCTTTACAACGTTGTGTGTAGACTAAAACTGCACGATCCGGACGCTTTCCACCCTCATTATTTGGCGTGTAGGCATCATCATGACGGATGCGGCGCTCTGCCGTATAACGGTTGATCATCGAGTCCATATTACCGGCGGAAACGCCAAAGAACAGGTTGGGCTTGCCGAGTTTCATAAAGGCGTCTTTGCTGTGCCAGTCCGGTTGCGCAATAATGCCGACACGATAGCCCTGGGCTTCTAAGGTACGGCCGATAACGGCCATGCCGAAACTGGGATGGTCGACATAGGCATCGCCCACCACAAGAATAATATCGCAGCTGTCCCAGCCGAGTTGTTTCATCTCTTTACGGGACATTGGCAAAAACGGCGCTGCTTTTTCAGATCTGTTTTGGAATTTCGGGTAGGAGAAAAGGGGCCTTTCAGCCTGTAATAAATCAACGCTCATGATAATAATTGCCTAGCTTGCTTTCTATGGGAAGGTGAAGGGCGATTCTAGCACAGCTGTATGGTTTTTTAACCGCGAACTTTGTAGGGATTTGTGCAGGGCGCTTAATAGACAGCAGTCTGCATATTAAGCGCCTGGCTCCGTTAGCTTTGTCGTTTATTCTGGAATGCTCAAAGGATCGGCTAATTTGCCTATTAGCTGGTGGCTGTCGGCTTTGACATTATTGAGCATCACCTCAACAATATCGCCGAGTTGTAATTCGGTTTGTTCACCAATAAAGACTTTACCCAATTCACGATCACAATTGATCTGTTTCGCATCCTTTGCATCTTTACCAAGCAGGCTGCAGGGGATAAAGAAAGTTGCACCATTTTCCTGTATTCTGACGCGAATACCGGCCTTAATAATATCAAAGATCTCCGCTTTATAGCGCCAGTTAGATTGTTCCTGGCCTTTCAGGTACTGGCTGTAGAGCAGGTTATTTACGTCTCTTTCGGCAAGACGCTGTGACTTGCGCGCTTCATTAAGCAGCACACCGATATTGTGGTCAATATCATTACTGTCCTTATTTAATAACACCGATTTAATTAAGCGGTGGTTGAGCAGATCACCATATTTACGTATTGGCGAAGTCCAGGTCGCGTAATGCTCAACCCCGACGGTAAAGTGTGCTTCCGGCGTATTTTTAGTATCGGCATAGGCCAGTAGTTTACGCAATCGATGATCCAGATAACTGTTATGCAGGGCACTTGTCTGTTGGCGCATTCTGGTGTAACCGGAGAGCGTGGCCAGGGATTCAATATCGCTTTCGATACCATATTCAGCCAGCAGCTCAACCGCTTTCTGCAGGCGATCTGAAGCAAAACCGGAATGGGTATTAAAAACCCCTTGCTGTTTATGTTTGGCCAGATAATCACCGGCGCAAATATTGGCGGCGATCATCGACTCTTCAACCAGGCGGTTGGCAGTGCGTCGCGGCTCACATAATATTTCATAGATTTCACCCTTACTGTTTAGTTTCAAGGTGTAATCCGGCTGGCTCTTAAAAACGACATTATTGGCCGTGCGCCACTGCAGACGTTTTGCTGTCGCAGCATTTAAAGTGTGTAGCTGCTCAGCCAGTTGTCCGTCAGGTTGCCAGGCTTCATGCGTTGTTTCTTCATTCTCAAGATAATTGGAAACATCTGTGTAGTTCAGGCGATAGTGAGACTTGATCCATGCAGCGAAAAATTCAGCCTCACCTTGCAGTTGACCATTGCCGTCAATCTGCATACGACAGCACAAAGTGGCGCGTTTTTCTCCTTCCTTTAAGGAGCATAGGCTGTCGCTTAATTCACGAGGCAGCATAGGGACATTAAAGTTAGGCAGATAAAGGGTAAAGGCCCGTTGTTTTGCTTCCCTGTCCATGGCACTGTTTTCTGCTACATAAGCGGATGGGTCGGAAATAGCAATGGTCAGCAGCCAGCCATTATTGTTTGCTTCAATATAAAGCGCATCATCCATATCCTGAGTATTGACCCCGTCAATGGTAAAGAAGGGTAAATCAGTGAGATCTCGGCGCTCAAGTTCAGGATCAATAATGTCTTCCGGGTGATCAAATTCCGGCGCTTTATCCGGAAGGTTGTGACTGGCAACAGTCACCAGACGATAGGCAAAAGGGTCATTAGCATCAGCAATTTTTCCAATAACTTGTGTTAAAAAGCCATTACCTTCCAGTGCATGAGTTAATAATTTTACTTTCACCCAGTCGCCGTCGCGGTATCCCTGCGCAGCCAGGCCTTGACTGCCTTTAATTTTAAAGAAGCCTTTAAGAAGGGGATTATTGGGCAGTATGCTGGTGCGCTGCTGTTTGATCGATAAACGCGCGACAAAAATATCCGTCTCGGTTTTTTTCAGCTGGTTGGGCTCGGCCGTGGGTTTTTCGCCATTCTCACGAATAAAGGCGTTAATACGATCGCCATGCAGTACTTTTTTCATCTCATTCGGGGGAATAAAGAAACGCTTACCTTTATCTGTTTCTAAGAAACCATATCCACGTTCTGTTGCTTTGACAATCCCCTGACGTTTAGGGATATTTTCCTGAATCTGTTCTTTTAATTGGCTAAGCAACGGATTGTTTTGAAACATAAAATAAAACCTTTAAATAAATGCGCGCGCAAACGATTGAAGTATGGCAAGACGATATATATGCCCAAGCTATCTGCTGAGCTCAGCATTCGTAAGTAATTCCTGTAAATATAAAGGGCTTTACGGTTTAATAAAAGAGGCAAGCAGCGAAAAGCCTTAAATTTAAAATAAATTTAAAAAGTACTTGGCTTTTTCCTTAAACCTGTTTAATATGCGCTTCGTTCCGGAGGGGTGGCAGAGTGGCTGAATGCACCGGTCTTGAAAACCGGCGAGGGTTAATAGCTCTCCGAGAGTTCAAATCTCTCCTCCTCCGCCATATTAAAAAAGGGCTTCTCATTTGAGAAGCCCTTTTGCATTTCAGATAGTTAGTTTTAATACAGATGACTTCGAGTTGCCATGACTTATTGCTCAGCGGCAGTTCTGCCAATCACTTACTATCTTGTCACTTAAGTGGCTGGATAATGGCCCTTTAAAAGTAGCGGGACAAGCGGTGCTGAGGGCGGGTTCGGCTGAGCAACTCGGCAAGCCGCTTCGGTAATAAGGATAACTTCCCTTTGCGGACATGCATCAGTTCACCACTTAATTCCTGCAACATGATCTCCGCGATCCCTTCTGTTAAGATGCCGGCGTGAAGCTGGCGTTCGATTGCTTGACGCTGAGTGTTAATGATCAGGTATTTCAGTTGCTGTGATCCGAGTGAGTGGATCGAATCGGGGTGGCTTGCCTGCAGCTCTTCAAGGCGGGTCTGAGAATTGAGCTGCCAGCTTTGGTACAGCTGCCTGGCTCTCTGTATCTGTGCGTCCAGCGTTGCGTTCTCCCGTTGCATCTCTTCCAGGATATTCAGTAGGTGAGCGCTGCTTTGGACTCGTCCCCACGCTTCAAGGTACTCCTCTTGTCCGTACCAGTTTAGGTATTCAGCTTTTCCCAGAAAACAACGCATCAGCAAAATAGAAGGCTTGGTGCGGCTCATCAGGCGGCCATGATCTGGCCTGGGGTAATCATGGCGCAATGCATCCAGCTGCTGCAAAATGGATGTACGAAGCCGTAGAAATGCACTTTTGCTAAGATAACC
>JBFGZH010000271.1:0-3770 GCA_041586895.1 Psychromonas sp.
GGTATCCATAAAAACGGCCAGCTTACAGGCGTACGCGTGATTAGTCACAGTGAAACGCCCGGATTAGGTGATAAAATTCAAAGTAATAAGTCTGACTGGCTGCTCTCCTTTAATCAAAAATCTTATCAGCCATTACAACAACAGCGCTGGGAAGTGAAAAAAAATGGTGGTGATTTTGACGCTTTTACCGGCGCAACCATTACTCCCCGTGCCGTTGTTTTAGCGGTTAAAGATGCCCTTATCTATTTTGCAGAAAATAAACACAGCCTGTTCAATCATCCGGCAAATTGCGGAGAAAAAAATGACTGAAACAACACAAGCCACTGAAATAGAAAACCAAGAGACAGCAGCCTCAGCCGCACTTTACAAGGAGCTGATGATACAGGGCTTATGGAAAAACAACCCGGGTATTGTGCAGCTGCTCGGTTTATGCCCGCTACTGGCAGTGACCGCGACCGTGACCAATGCCCTGGGCTTGGGAATAGCCACACTGGCGGTTTTAATCGCCTCCAATACGCTGGTATCCCTGATTCGCTCCTATGTAGCGGAGAGCGTCCGTATTCCCATTTTTGTGATGATCATTGCTTCATTAGTTACCTGCGTACAACTGCTGATGAATGCATTTACTTATGAGCTCTATCTTTCCCTGGGTATCTTTATTCCCCTGATAGTGACCAACTGTATTATTATCGGCCGGGCTGAAGCCTTTGCTTCTAAAAACAGTGTCAGACATGCTGCATTTGACGGCTTGATGATGGGCTTAGGTTTTGCTGTTGTTTTATTACTGCTTGGCGCCAGCCGCGAAATTTTATCGCAGGGTACGCTGTTTGCAGGAATCGAAACCCTGCTCGGCGATTGGGCACAGCCTTTAACCCTTCACCTTTACCATGCTGACAGCACATTCTTAATCGCAGCCCTACCACCGGGCGCATTTATTCTTATGGGCCTGCTGATTGCACTTAAAAAGAGCATTGACCTGCGGGTGGCAAAAAAATGAATAAGCAAAAACGACGCGAGATTTTAACCCGCCTGCGCGCGGCAAACCCTCACCCGCAAACAGAGCTCAACTACAACAGCCCCTTTGAACTGTTAATTGCAGTTATTTTATCGGCACAGGCAACCGATATCAGTGTTAATAAAGCCACCGCCAAACTCTATCCGGTTGCCAATACGCCGCAAGCCATTGCCGCGTTAGGTGTTGACGGTTTAAAAAACTATATTAAAACCATCGGCCTGTATAACAGCAAAGCTGCCAATGTCATTAAAACCTGTCATATGCTTGTTGAACTGCATAATGGCCAGGTGCCGGAAAATAGAGCTGCACTGGAAGCACTGCCGGGAGTGGGAAGAAAAACCGCCAATGTGGTCTTAAATACGGCTTTTGGCTGGCCGACCATTGCCGTTGATACCCATATATTCCGCGTAGCCAATCGCACTAAGCTGGCTATCGGAAAAAATGTGGATCAGGTAGAGGAGAAGCTGCTAAAAGTGATCCCGGCTGAGTTTAAAGTGGATGTTCATCATTGGCTGATTTTACATGGCCGCTACACCTGTATCGCGCGCAAACCACGTTGCGGCTCCTGTTTAATAGAAGATCTGTGCGAGTATAAGGATAAAAGCGAAGATTGATGACTGCACAGCCTGTTTTGCCAAAAAAACCGAGTACAGGACTCGGTTTTTTTATCTAAAAAGCACAGCCATTACAATTATGCTTCGCCTTCATTACCGCGAAAACGTTTGGTGATACCATTTAAAAAGTTACGTAATAACTGGTCACCACAGACCTTATAATTACGGTGATCTTTCTTTCTGAATAAAGCTGACAGCTCGGATTTAGAAACCGGGAATTCGGCTGAATCTAATGCCGCTAACATATCTTCTTCTTTAAAATTCAATGCAATGCGTAATTTACGAAGAATATCGTTATTTGATAATACTGCTTTGGCAGGCAGAATAACTGGGCTTGAGCCCTCCTTTTTACCCCGTTTTTCATCGATAAGACCATCTAGAAAAAGCGATAAAAGACTGTCACGGCAGAAGACAAAGTTATCCGCCCCTTCCTTTGCCATGATGCTGTGCAGATAGTTTTCATCAATTGCATTATCAACAGATGCGAAAATCTCCAGCATCTTTTTATCGTTTAGTTGTAACGCATAACGTACACGTCGTAAAACATCATTTGTGATCATAAATTCTCAATAATTAGTAAGTATTAACAGAGAGACAGTACCTTACTGTCTCTTCTATTTACAAAGTTAAGCATTACCTTTAACTTTTAATTGCTGCTCAGCCGCAAAGTCCAGCATACGATTTAAGGAAACAAGCGCTCCCTGTGCCACCGTTTCATCGACATTCACTTCATGGCCGGTTGCATCATTTAAGGCATCATAGATAGCTTTAAGGCCATTCATAGCCATCCATGGACAATGCGCACAACTACGACAGGTTGCCCCATTACCCATAGTCGGTGCGGCCAGCATCTCTTTACCAGGACAAGCCTGCTGCATTTTGTAAAAGATCCCGGTATCTGTGGCAACAATCAACTGCTTATTCGGAAGTGCCTGTGCCGCTTTAATTAACTGGCTGGTTGAGCCGACTGCATCAGCAAGTTTAACAACGCTCTCAGGCGATTCAGGGTGCACTAAAACAGCAGCATCCGGGTACAATGCCTTCATATCCCGCAGGGCACTGGCTTTAAACTCATCATGAACGATGCAGTCGCCCTGCCACATCTCCATATCAGCCTGAGTTTTTTTCTTAATATAACTACCCAGGTGACGATCCGGTCCCCAGATTATTTTCTTACCTTCACTGTCAAGGTGCTCAACAATCTCCAAGGCAATACTTGATGTAACCACCCAATCAGCACGCGCTTTAACGGCAGCAGAGGTATTAGCATAAACAACCACGGTGCGATCCGGGTGCTGATCGCAGAAGTCACTGAACTCATCGACAGGACAGCCGACATCCAATGAACAGGTCGCTTCCAGATTCGGCATTAACACTTCTTTATGCGGCGTTAAAATCTTGGCGGTCTCTCCCATAAAACGCACGCCGGCAATCACCAGGGTTTTTGCCGAGTGATCTCGTCCATAACGCGCCATTTCCAATGAATCGGCAACATAACCACCGGTTTCTTCAGCCAACGCCTGAATTTCCGGATCCGTATAATAATGAGCAACTAAAACGGCATCTTTATCAACTAATAACTGTTTGATCTTAGTTTTATAATCATCCTTTTCTTGCTCTGAAAGTACAGCCGGTTTAGGCGGGAAAGGATAGTCAGAACCAATAAGGGGAGAAAATTTACTCATCATCGTCTCTTAGATATTTAAAAATGGGGAGATATTATACCAAGTAGATTAAACAATGTGTATAAAATTCACTAAAGATAAAATGCTGGAAATTTTTTGCGGGATATTATTACAGGAAAGCAGTAGGAAAGTGGTGGGCCGTGAAGGATTTGAACCTTCGACAAATGGAATAAAAGTCCACTGCTCTACCAACTGAGCTAACGGCCCATATATTTCTATATGTATATGTATGTTTTTTTCATAATGACTTTTAAATTAAAAGTGCATTAATAGCTCTACTAACTGAGCTAAAAACCATATATTTCTATACGGTATAGTTTTGTTTCATAATTTACTTTTAAATTAAAAGTGCATTAATAGCTCTACCAACTGAGCTGACAGCCATATATTTCTATATGCTATAGTTTTGTTTCATAATTTACTTTTAAATTAAAAGTAAATTAATAGTTCTACTAA
>JBFGZH010000272.1:0-3769 GCA_041586895.1 Psychromonas sp.
CGCATGAGGATACAGCTGAGCATAAAGAGTTAGAGCATGAAAATGAGCATCATGAGCATGAGGCGGAAAAGGAGTCTCTGCAGGGCGAGCACAATACCGCGCTGACACTGATTAATTTTATCAATCTGGCCCTATACAGTGCTCCTATGCTGTTGCTGGCGCTATTTTTCAGCGCTCTGATGCGGTACTTTAAACCCAAGTTTGCCAGCCTGCCCGGTCAGGGCAGCCGTGCATATTTTAAAGATGCGCTAAAAGGGGTGGCTTATGGGCTGCCGCTGCCGGTCTGCTCGCCCAGTGCCAGTCGTATCCATCAGCAGTTATTAGCACTGGGTGCCAATCAGACCTTTGCCACGGCATTTTTAATTGCCGCGCCAGTGATTGGTTTTGATGCCCTGTTTATTTCCCTGCCGTTACTGGGCTGGCAGATGCTGCTGTTACGTATGGCGCTGGCTGCGGGCTTTGCCCTGGCGATTGCCTGGTTATTAGGACGTTACTTTACAGGGCTGAGTGGTGCACCGGCGAAAGCAATGCAGGCTGACGAGAAAGCCACATCGCGCTTTGCCAGTGCCGTTCAGCAGGGCTATCTGCATCAGCTTGATCATACCGCGCCCTGGGTATTACTGGGCTGCGCGCTGGCCGCGACACTCTCTGCGGCATCGGCCTGGGCCTTTTTTGAGCAGGCATTATGGCTGCAGGTGCTGGTGATGGTGATAGTGGCCTTTCCCTTTGCGCTTTGCGCGACAGGCATTACGCCGGTGATTGCCGTGCTGTTAATTGCCGGTCTATCGCCGGGGGCGGCGATGGCTTTCTTTTTAATTGCCCCGACCATCAGCCTGGAGCTGTTAAAAATAGTGCGGCAGCAGCAGGGGATTTTTGCTGCTATCAGCCTGGCGATGCTGATGACAGTAACGGCTTTCTTAATTGGCTTAGGTCTGAATCAGTATATAGACGTGATTGCGCTTCCCTGGCTGGCACAGGAGCAGGAGAGTTACAGCTGGTGGCAGCTGGCCAGTGTGGTGATCCTGTTAAGCCTGTATCTGTTGTCGTTACTGCGCCGGGGAGCGCGCAACTTTATCGCCGAATTGATACCTAAGAGTTTCTTAAAGCATCGTCATTAAGCGTAGTCGAGCGGATAATAAGATTGCTTGTTCAGCGCAACAGGCAGGCTAAAAAATGGAGAATAAAACATGAAGATCAGTATTTTAGGCAGCGGCTGGTTAGGCGCTAAGTTACCTGAATTATTTAGCAAAGAAGCGGACAGCGTCCATATTTCCACGACCACAGCCGAAAAGTTGACGCCTCTAACGCGCGCCGGGGTCAGTGCTTACCTTATTGATATAGAAAGATTGACGGATAATATTCAGGACTTTTTAAATGCCCAGATAGTGATTATTAATATCACCAGTAAAAACACCGCGGCGTTTAAAAACCTTATTCGAGAGATTGAAAAGTCCCCCGTGGAAAAGGTGCTGTTTATCAGTTCGACTTCCGTTTATCCGCCCAGTCATGGACTATGCCGGGAGTCGGATACCTTAGACAGCACTGGCCATCCATTGCTGCAGATAGAGGAGATGTTCACCACTAACCCGCACTTTCAGAGCAGCATACTGCGTTTTGCCGGCTTAATTGGCCCGCAACGCCATCCCGGGCGCTTTTTCCGCTCCGGCAAAAAAATTCGCGATCCACAGGCGCGGGTGAATTTAATCCACCTTGACGACTGCCTTAATATTATCCACAGAATTGTCGAAAAGCAGGCCTGGGGGCAGATATTTAACGCCTGTGCCGATTCGCATCCAAGTAAACAGGAATATTACACCAAGTGCGCCTTAGCATTGGGCTTAACGGCGCCGGCATTTTTAACCCCGGCAGTAAGCAGCCAGAAAGTGGTCTCTAACAGCAAGCTGAAAACGTGTTTAGATTACCAGTTTATTTATCCGAATCTGGAGCAGATTCCCTGGTAAGTGGATGTTACCGGCCTTATCCCCAGGCAAATGATTTAACAGCTGCAGAGCCATCTTCAGCTGTTTTTACTGTAAAAAAATACTCCCTTCCATATTCTGCAAACGCCCTAACACAGTTAATTGGCGCACAAAAAAAGTGGTTATTGTCAACAATATAATCCACTGCAAATTGTCTTAGATCAATCATTGTTCATAAAAGTCTTAAAAAGGTCAATAACCCTACAATAACCAAGTGTTTTACTCGGATTTGTTTTGTTACATTGCAGCGCAATTAATAATCTTAAACCAGCAGATCTGCGAGGGGAAAATGGATAAACAAAAATTAGTGATTATCGGCAATGGCATGGTAGGGCATCGCTTTATCGAAGATTTTGTTGAAAAGGCGGATCTTGAGCTGTTTACTATTACCGTGCTTTGTGAAGAGCCGCGCGTTGCTTATGATCGCGTGCACCTCTCTTCCTATTTTTCGCATCATACTGCCGAAGAGCTTTCCCTGGTAAAAGAGGGCTTCTATGAAAAACACAATATTGAAGTACTAGTAGGTGAGCGTGCGCTCACTATTGACCGCCAGGAAAGGGTTATCCTCTCGCAAACCGGCCGCTCGCTGCACTACGATAAACTGATTATGGCAACCGGCTCCTACCCATGGGTACCTGCTATTCAAGGCAACCAAGGCCCGGATTGTTTTGTTTATCGTACCATTGAAGATCTCGATGCCATTCATGCGGTTGCCCAGCACAGTAAAGTCGGTGCCGTAGTCGGTGGCGGTCTATTAGGTTTAGAAGCGGCTGGGGCATTAAAAGCCCTGGGCGTGGAAACCCATGTGATTGAGTTTGCCCCGGTATTAATGGCGGAGCAGCTGGATCAACAGGGCGGTCAGATGTTGCGCCAGAAAATCGAAAGCATAGGCGTCAATGTCCATACCGGCAAAAATACCCAGGAGATAGTGGCCAGCGCTGGCGCTGCACGCAACACCATGAAATTTGCCGATGGCAGTGAACTGGATGTGGATTTTATTGTTTTTTCCACCGGCGTTCGTCCGCAGGACAAACTGGCCAGGCAGTGCGGTCTGCAAACGGCACCTCGCGGTGGTATCAGCATCAATAATCAGTGTCTGACTTCCGACGAGAATATCTATGCCATTGGTGAATGTGCTTCCTGGAATGAGCAATTCTTCGGTTTAGTGGCGCCTGGTTACAATATGGCGAAGGTGGCGGTTGATCATATTCTTAACCGTGAAAACGAATTTAGCGGTGCGGATATGAGCGCTAAATTAAAACTGTTAGGCGTTGATGTCGGCAGTATAGGTGATGCTAACGGACGCACGCCAAACTGTAAAAGTTATGTTTACCTGGATGAAAACGAAAGCATTTACAAGCGTATTATTGTCTCTGCAGACGGTAAATCTCTGCTTGGCGCTGTGCTGGTCGGCGATACTGAAAGTTACAGCGATCTGCTGCAGTACAAGCTGAACGGTATCGAACTGCCGGAACACCCGGATACCCTGATCCTGCCTGCCCATGCCGGTGCGCAAAAAGCCGCACTGGGGGTTGACGCACTGCCGGAAACGGCACAGGTTTGTTCCTGTTTTGACGTGAAAAAAAGCGATATCGGTAGTGCAGTGGCCGCAGGCTGCACGACCATTGATGCGGTGAAAGTGGAAACCGGCGCCGGTACAGGTTGTGGCGGTTGTGTCCCGCTTATCACACAGGTTGTAAATGCCGAGCTGGCTAAACAGGGTATGGAAGTTAAAAACCATATCTGTGCGCATTTTGCCTATTCGCGTCAGGAGCTGTTCCATCTGATCC
>JBFGZH010000273.1:0-3756 GCA_041586895.1 Psychromonas sp.
AACAGTGTATAAGCTGCAAATTTGCTGATAAACCGCGCCACAATTGCGCTTGCAACCATAAAGTTAAATACCCGCTTCATGGTTTAGTTGATATGAAATATCATCTTGATGGTTCCAGCTATTGTGATTCTTACAGGGAGACTGTTACATGCAAGCATGTCAAAAATGCAGAGTAAAATCAGGCTATACCAGAAAAGATAAAGGCGCGCATACTGCCGAACTAAAACAGTGCGACAAGTGCGGTGATGTTAAACCTATCTTAGACAGAAGGCACTGGGTGAAACATGGCAAAAAATAAAGGCTACAGTAAGCGACCGGGCAACCAGAAGGTGATGACAAAACGCACACCAAAAAATAAGCACAACTGGGAAAAGCACGTCAGCTATGCAAGCAGAATGTTAAACAGAGCAAAATACCTTAAAGGAAAACAACATGAAAACAAAAATTTACACGACTTTCGATAGTCAGCATGAAACATGGAACGCGATCGCAGAGTTTTGCGAGTGCGTATTTTACGGAACTATTGACGAGTTGGAAGACTGGCTAGAAGAAAATAGCGACGAATACGAAGAAGCGACATTTGATATAGATTAAAAGTCAATGTAAAATATATAAAAAACAAACGCTTGGTGTTAGATGTTAGATTTTATAGCGCGACACGCAAGCGCGATAATATACAGTGCTGTGACAATAAACTTAATAGTTACAGCACTTTTAAGAGTTGGATTGATATTATATGAGCGCACAGCAAACCGCCCATCACGTACTGACAGGGGCGACCATAGGCGGCGGAATGTTAGAGTGGCTTACAGTCAATTCATCCGCTGTGACTGCAATGGCAGTCGTTACTACAACTATTGCATCAATTGCCATTGGCGTCTGGAACGCAAAAAGCAACAGCGACAGAAACAAGGTAAACCGGCGCGACATCACAAACGCAATAATTAATGACTTGCGGAAAGCTGGTAAATCTGATGGATATATTGACGATTTGATAGTAACATTGAGAAAGTAATTTCCCAGGGTGTGAGGCACATGCCCTTGCTGCTAGTGTAACGCAAGCCGGTACTCCTTCCCGGCGTCCCTCATAGTATTTCGCAACGCTATGATGTGAACATTAGACCACAGCGAATGTGCCTAGGCCAAAGAGTAACTTAATCTTTCATGCGCGTAGCTGCGGGTCGAATGCTACAAAAAAGCCAGTGTAATAGCTGGCTTTTTTGTGCGTGAAGCCTAATAGGGGTCTTTATTTTTAAAAAAATTATTGCATAGTTATTACTACGCCTTTATTATTTAAAATATCCCAACCCCTAAGAGGACTGAAAGATGAAGACAGCAGTAATAATGAAGCGCAACCTATTCGGCAGTGAGATTAGCCAGCATAGTAAAACAGAGATGTTTAGTGCAACGGATTTGGCTAGAGTTGGCAATGCGTGGAGGATCGCGAATAACCTTCCACCGTTTACAATGAAGTCATGGCTAAATAACAAATCAACAAAGGAGTTTATTTCAGAGTTGGAATCTAAGTATGGTGAGGGCAATATCAGAAAAGCAGCAAGAGGAAGGGGGACTCACACCTGGTTTCACCCGCTGCTATTTATAGATATGGCGCTGGCTATAAGCCCTAAGTTAAAAATAGAAACCTACGAGTGGTTGTTTGATAATTTAATTAAGTTTAGAAATGAGGGTGGTGACAGTTATAAGGCTATGTGTGGCGCTTTATTTGTTAGAGCTAGTAGTAAGACAGCCTTTCCTCATTACGTGGCTAGTGTTGCGAATAAGATACGAATTGCCTGCCACGTTGATGATTGGCAAACGGCAACGGTTGAGCAGCTAGATATGCGGAAAAAGCTGCATAACGATATAGCCTTACTGGCCGACGTGTTGAATAACAATGAGCAGGCTGTGCGTATTGCGATAACTAAGATAAAAGGGTTTGATTGTAAATGACACCAACAGAGAGCCAGTGTAATAGCTGGCTTTTTTTTGCGTGAAAGAAAATATCGCGACTTACATCAAATAAACTCCCGATTGTGTATATAAAAAGTTTTACAATGTAGTTAAATGTATATACACTGTTTATATCAGCTAAGGGAATGACCCAAGGCGATAAAACAGGAATGGTGTTATCATGGAAATTACAGTTAAGACAAATAAAAAATACGACTACAGATTAACAATCACTAGTATCGACGGAAGCGCTGAAAATCTGCTTAGTGCGGCTAAAGGTATGAACTTTCAGTTTCATGGTCGTTACGTTAGAAAAGACGGCTCGCAAGTTTATAATGGAACGCTTAAGTTTTTCAAAAACAAAGCAGCGGCGATTAGATTTTATTTGAGCAAAATGAACGAGGTTAAGGCTTAGGATTATGCGCTCAGAGGTGGGCGCAAGAGCCCCGCCGGTTTGAGCGTATGCAGCGGATTGGCGGGCGTAAAGCCGACACGATTTCAGCATGTTCAGAGGCTTGGTCGGCATATTAAACGGGAGTATAACAGTTGAAGTTAAAAGATTACATAGCAAGGCATTATAACGGAAATAACGCAGCATTTGGGCGCGATAACGGGCTATCTAGGGCAGCAGTAGGGCTAATGGTTAATAAAGGCACGTATTACGTTTACGAGGGGCTGCTGATGATATCGAGGCGTGAGGTGAGACGATGCGAGGGTTTATGATTTTAGCTTATTTGGCATTTGCGCTTTGCATGGGTGCATTCGTACTTTTTGGTGCGCTGGTTGCGATTTGATATAATTGAATTATTTATAGTTGAAAGGAGTAAAGGAATGAAAAAGTTACCGTTTAATCTAGAAAAAGCATTGGCAGGTGAGCCAGTTGTAACTAGGGATGGGCGAGAGATTGAGCAGATAGCGCACTTTCCCACTGCTATATCTAAACACGAGTTATTTGCGTGTGTTAGCGGGTTTGTTAACTCGTATTGCATTGACGGCAAAACGCATAGGGAGGATGGGGTTAGTGGTGTCAATGCTGACAGTAACCTTGATTTATTTATGAAGCAGAAAACAATCACAGTCAACGGGTTTGAGGTGCCAGCGCCTTTGGATAGCGATCGAGATGTTGAGGGTTACTTTTTGGCAAGCACTTCTGAACCTGATTTTTATGATATTTGTGGCAAAGGTATCTTTTTAGCCGATGGTTGTGATTTTATAGGAAGGGGCATTGCTCACACAACAAGAGAAGCAGCAGTAGCGCATGCAAAAGCGATGCTAGGTATTAACCCGGAGGAAGAGGCATGATAAATTTTATTATAAGGTCTGTTTTGTCATCCATGTTTGCTGCTATTCTTTTTTTGATTCCGCCAATTATAGACGGAGGTGACTTCCTTTTCTATGAATTTGTTTACGTGTCGTCAGCTGTCACCGCTGCACATTTTATTTCATTTGCTATTGATAAATTAAGGGAGTGGTAACATGATAACAATTATTAATCAGGTATTTTGTGGTGAAGTTGAGCTGGTGGAGACGATACAGTTTGAGACTATCGAAGAATGCATTTTGTACTGGGAGCATATGAACAAGGGGAAAGAAAATGGGGATATTTGATATTGTGAATGAGTTTGGCGCAGAGCATGTTAGTAGCTCAGTCAGTGAGGGCGGAATAATAACACGCAAAGAAGAGAAATATTTTTACAGCGGATTTGTAGTTCTGGCTAATAACTCAAAAAAGAGTTTTTGTGGAATTGCAACATCGGCTGATGACATTAATTCCATTTATAATGACATCTTGAGCGAGTATAAAGA
>JBFGZH010000274.1:0-3746 GCA_041586895.1 Psychromonas sp.
CTCAGGGGTAAAAACGATAGTGACATCTTCCTGCGCCAGTAAGCGGCAATCATTATCCAGTGTTTTCGGATAACTTTGCAGATCCTGGGCATTATTAAACTGCATCGGGTTAACAAAAATACTGACGATAACCATGTCTGTCTTTTTCTTCGCCTCGCGCACTAGCTGTAGATGGCCGTTATGCAGGTTGCCCATAGTTGGGACAAATGCGATTTCTTGACCTTGCTGCTTCAACTGTTTGATTTTCTCCCGCAACAGCTTGGGATCATTGATAATATGCATTTTCTATACTCTGCTACTTAGTAAAAGCTGTGTTCAGCCGATGGGAAGGCGCCATTTTCTACCTGCTCTTTATAAAGGGCAACGGCGCGGCGAATATCACCGGTTTCAATCAGGAAGTTTTTCGAAAATTTCGGGCAGAATCCGGCTGAAATACCGAATGCATCATGCATCACCAGAATCTGGCCGTCGGTTTCACTGCCTGCGCCAATACCTATAACCGGAATTTGCAGGGCTTTAGTGACGCGTGCAGCAAGCTGTACCGGTACACACTCTAAAACCAAGAGTTGTATGCCGGCTTTTTCAAGCTGTAATGCGTCGTTAAGCAGTTGCTCGGCCTGCTCATCTTCACGGCCCTGTACTTTATATCCGCCAAAAACATTAACCGACTGCGGTGTTAAGCCAAGGTGCCCACAAACAGGAATGCCGCGTTCAACCAGTCCTTGTACCGATTCAAGGAGCCACTTTCCGCCTTCTAATTTCACCATATTGGCACCGGCACGCATTAATGTTGCCGCATTTTCATAGCTTTGCTCAGGTGTCGAATAACTCATAAAGGGAAGATCGGCAACTATCAGCGCACTTGCTGTGGTACTTGCTACTGACTTAGTATGATACTTGATATCGTCAACGGTAACCGGAAGAGTTGATTCATGGCCTTGTAACACCATGCCCAGCGAGTCACCGACTAATAAAACTTGGATGCCGGCTTGGTCAAAAATAGCGGCGAAACTTGCATCGTATGCTGTAATACAGGTTATTTTTTCATTGTCTTGTTTCATTTTAGCCAAACGAGAAACGCTAATTTTAGCCATGATTGCTCCTAAGTCGCTTTATTATGGTTGGAAAATAATTAATTACAGATGCGTAAGCCATTTTTATCACATCCTGCTGCCAGTTGTGATAAAACGCTTCCGTCGGGCAGCACAAGGTCTGCTGCTATTTCCAGTAACGGGTAGAGTACAAATTCACGTACTTTCATGCCGTAATGGGGGATAGTTAATCGCGCGTTGCTGATCTGTTGATCACCATACAAAAGAATGTCGAGATCCAGTGTCCGAGGTCCCCAGCGGTTTTCTTTGCGCACCCGCCCTTGAGATTGCTCTATTGCCTGCAGCGCATCTAAGAGCTGCAGTGGTGATAACGCGGTGTCGAGCTCAGCAACCGCATTGATATAATCCGGCTGATCCTGCGGCCCCATTGGCGTACTGCAATATAATGATGAGCAGTTGATCAGCTTGGTTTGCGGCAATGTCTTTAACGCGGCAATCGCCTGTTTTGCCTGCTTGACGGGGTCAGCCTGATTACTGCCAATACCGATATAACTAATCATCTTTATGAGTCGCTTGTGTTTTATGTTGACTGCCTGAGTATTTACGTTTTTTATGCGTTTTTTTAGCGCCAGGTTTAAACTCTGCAGCTTTGCTTGGCGCCTTTTTATTGTAGTTATGCACAGGTAATTTATTGTGCTTTTGGTATTCCTCCCACCATGCCGTTAACTCGGCAAGCTCCTGGCTTTGCTCGACCTTGGCACGCAGCGCGAGAAAATCAAAGGCGGCACGGAACTTAATATGCTGGTAAACACGTTGCGCGCGTTTACCGCCAACGCGTGGCAGGCGCAGTTGTAACATCCAGATATCACGAATTGCCGAGGTAAAACGCTTCGGAATCGCAATGGTTTTTACCTGAATACTCAGTACTTCATTGGCAGCTAATAAAAACGCATCATGGTAATCCATGCCGCTTTCAAAACTGATCGCATGAGCGCGCTGCTCAAGCGGATACCATAACATAATGGCGTAAATATAAGCCGGAGTGACGCGTTTGCCAATGGCGATACGGGCATCTGAATCAATCAGCGCCTGCTCAATAATCGCATTGGCCTTATCGTCTTCACCCTCTTTAAATAAAATTGGGAATAACATCTGCAGCAGTTTATATTCTTTTAAAAGGCGATAAGTAACCAGCCCCTGCCCTGACAGGAGTAATTTAATCACTTCATCAAAGTGGCGGGCAGCGGGAATATCCTGCAGAAGCGGCGCTAAACGGCGAATCGGCTCAGCGCATTGCTCACTGATAGTAAAATCCAGTTTACCGGCAAAACGAATCGCCCGCATCATGCGTACCGGATCTTCACGATAGCGCACTTCCGGATCGCCAATAAGGTTGAGTTTACGCTCCTGCAGATCCTTCATACCGCCGCAGAAATCATAAATTGAAAAGTCGGCAATATCGTAATACAGAGCATTGACGGTAAAGTCACGCCGCTCAGCATCTTCTTCTAATGAGCCGTAGACATTATCACGCAGTAGCATGCCTGCTTGTGACTGCTTTACTTTTTGTTTGTCCTGCTTATCTTGTTCGTTATTGTGATGACCGCGGAAAGTGGCGACTTCGATTACTTCTCGGCCAAATAAGATATGTGCCAGGCGAAAGCGGCGGCCGATTAAACGGCAATTACGAAATAATGCTTTGACCTCTTCCGGTGTAGCATCTGTAGTGATATCAAAATCTTTAGGCTTAAGTCCGAGCAGCAGATCCCGTACTCCGCCACCGACTAATAACGCGCGATAACCTGCATTATGCAGACGGTATAATACCTTAAGCGCGTTTTCATCAATATTTTTGCGTGAAATAGAGTGTTGTTCTCGTGGGATTCTATAAATATCCAATGCCGCGTCTTGTGTTTTTTGTTTTTTCTTATTAAACACGTTCTTAACGAATTTTTTTAATCGTTTAATAACCCTATCCTCGGAGGTTAGTACTTAATACCCAAATTCATTGTAAATTGACAGTCTAGTTTAGGTATAAAATGTAGCAGAAAGAAATCAAGCGCTTATTTTATGTGCGTGGCCAAGGAAAAACAAATAAATTTTATAGGTAAGCGACTTGAATGGGACGATTTTATCTTCTCAGAGTGCTGCGGGATCTATTTGAATTTCCGCTTGCTGAGGAATCTTTTTCAAAGACCAGTTTTGCACCGCCCAGGCTAATATTTTTGTGCAGCTTGTGCGATCAACCTTGGCTGGTACGCTATGCCCTAGAAACTGCAGCGCCTTTAACAAAGTCGGAACTGGATTTTCTTTATCAATCGCCAGGGCATGATTTTGTTTGGAAAGTTTCTGGCCCGGTGCGGTGACCGCAACAGGTAAGTGCAGATAAGCCGGCTGCTGCGCATTAAGCAACTGATAAAGAGAAATTTGTTTACCTGTGGTATGGAGCAGATCGGCTCCGCGTACGACCTCGGTGATGCCTTGATTAATATCGTCAATCACCACGGCCAAATTATAGGCATATAAGCCATCCTTGCGTTTAATAATAAAGTCTTCGTGGGCTTCATTATTATTTAAGAAAACATCGCCCTGCAGTTGATCATAAAAATGGGTGATCGGTGCGGCTAACTTCTGGACATTGAGGCGCAGCGCATTGCCGCGGTAATCAAGTTGCTTATCGCGGCAGTTTCCCAG
>JBFGZH010000275.1:0-3743 GCA_041586895.1 Psychromonas sp.
AAATATTTTTTTCAGTTTTGCCGCATCTAGTTTTGCTGCTAATGATGCCCCTACAGGTGCGAACAATACCGTTAGCGGTACAATACAAGCAAAGCCAAATAGATTAACCAACTCCCCAGTAATACCCCATAAGAATAAATGCAGCTCAACGTTTGAGAAGGTTAAAATCCACATTGCCTTTTTGGTTGTGAGAACGAATTGAACTATTGACATCCTCCCCCACTAAATTTGATCGCTTAAAGCTCACAATATTTTGAAGGGGATTCCTAGTGATCACTCGCTAGGGTTTCCTCTATCAACACGCCTTCACTAGACAAAAATAACTTACGCTACTTTTGTCCCCGATCCAGTCACTCCAGAGGCTAACACCGCCAGTCCGACGGCTTTAATATTCTTTGCTGCATTGATGTCGCGGTCATGGTGCGCACCGCATTTCGGGCATACCCATCTACGTACACTAAGTGACAATGATTCATTTACAAATCCACAACTCTCGGTGCTACAGCGCTTTGATGACGGGAACCACCGATCTATTTCAATCACATTTCGTCCAGCCCAAACACCTTTGTAGTGTAATTGGCGAACGAATTCCCTCCAATTTGCATCAGCAATGTGCTTGGCTAGTTTGGGGTTTTTGATCATGTTTTTAACAGCAAGATTTTCGACGCAAACAACTTGGTTTTCGTTAATAAGTTTACGGGACGCCTTGTGGGTGGCGTCCATCCGACAATCAGCGATCTTGGCGTGAAGTCGGGCTACTTTTAAACGCATTTTATTGCGGTTTTTAGAGCCTTTTTTCTTTCTTGACAGCATCCGCTGCAAGTATGCCAATTTCGCTTCATATCGTTTTAAATGGCGGGGGTTGCCAGATTTAAAACCATCGCTGGTAATGTAAAGATCGGTTAATCCTAAATCGATGCCAACCTGCTTCGTAGAGATTGGCATTAGTTTAATATCAACTTCACACAGGCAGCTAATAAAATAGCGCCCTACGGCATCTTTTGAAATAATAATAGTTGAGGGCTCACAAGGCAGATCTTGTGACCATCGAATATTTAGCGACTCGTTAGATTTTGGAATATAAATATTCCCATCACGATAACGGAAAGCAGAGCCCACCAAGCTAAACGATTGGCGAGCATTTTTCTTCTTAAAGGTTGGATATTTGGCCCGGCCACTCCAGAAGTTGGTAAATGCCGTTTGCTGGTGACGTAAACTTTGCTGTAATGCAACCGAGGCGACTTCTTTCAACCAGATAAACTCAGGATCTTTTTTAAGCTCTGTTAGTATTTTACTGGCAGCAGAGTAGTTAACGCTGGTGCCATCTTTGTAGTATGCATCGGTTCTAATTTTTAAAACCCGGTTGTAAATAAAGCGTACACAGCCGAAAGTCTTTGCTAGAAGCAAAGATTGTTCGTCGGTTGGGTAAAATCTATATTTATACGCTTTCTTTTTCATCCTAGTAAAATCTCACGAACTGTGTAGATTATCAATAAATATATGCAACTGTGTTGCATGGGCTTACACCACCACCTAAGTTTACTCGCTTCTGCTCGCAAGACTTAGATGGAGTACTTCGCCCAGTGGATAGATTTTTTGGGGTATTTTCAAGCTAACACATCTGCTTACGAAAAAATCGGAATATAGGTTATTACTTGTTAGCAGTATTCCGATAAGGGCGGTTATTTCCAGCCTTGAATCCACTCTGCATCGTTTTTAAGGTCGCTCCAATTGATCGGGTATTCATTTCGAGAAAGAACCGCTTCCAATTTACATAAGGTGACTGAGCCATCTTCAGCAAACTTAATTTCCGATACTAAAAAGTGCTTCTCTCTGTTCATCGGCTTTACTGCTGTCCATTTACTATTAAGTAATTTGGCTGGATTGATTCTATTCATTTAACCTCCATAACCTTGTTCAGGGAGAGCCAAGACAACAGCCACGTCTCTACGCACTATTTGAGTGCACTCAATAGAAAACAGATCGGCACAGCCATATATTAGTTATAACGAAACCAGCAAAGCTTTTAAAGCTTTGCTGTTCTCAGTTATGGTTATAAGCAGCTCACTTATACAATCGGGCGGCCGCGGTAAATTAATATTGACGGCAGTGCCAGGCCAAAACTCAGCGCGCCGATAATAAACAGCGCCCGTAAACCATTTTCTATGACTATCTGCACCAGCTCTAAACTATAGCCGCCTGAGTTGAGCTCTACCAGGCCGATCATAGTGGTAAAGGCATAACTTCCCGGGATCATGGGAATAACAGAAGCCACGGTAAACACCGGACGGGGAACCAGCAGTTTACGCGACCAATACAGGCCTAAAAAGCCCATACTGCTGGAGGCGATCAATGTCGCCCACTCAATCGGCATGCCGAAGTGCATCATCAGGTAGCGAAAACTATGGGCAAAGGCACCGCCAATGGCACAATATTTAAGCATCTTTTTCGGCACATTAAAGATCATGGCGAAGCCGACGGCGGGTATCCAGGCAAACCAGGCATCAATCAATAACGCTTTTATTAACAGTAGTAATTCCATTAGACTATCCATCCCCATACACCAGTGACCACCATAGCGGCAACGATACCAATCGAAGCGCTGATAGTCAGCAAAGTAGCAAACACCCAACGCGCAATGCCGGTACCTATATGCCCTTTAAGCATATCCGAAGCGGCATTAATTAATGGAAAACCGGGCACCAGCAGTAGAACACATGCTGCCATGGCAATTTTCGGGTCTTCGCCAAACTGGTTGATAACCCCGATACTGGCGATGGAAGTACCTAAAAAAGCCGATGCGGCAAAATTGACAAAAGGATTGTGGTGGCGATGGCCAAGCTCCTGGCGCAGGATCATCGCCCCGGCAGAAGCAAAAAAAGTAGTAATATAAACGGGCCAGTCACCGCCGAAAAAATGGCTGAAACTCGCGCAGGCAAGGCCCACCATCAAGACCACCAGCCAGCGGTTATATTTAAAAGGCACCAGACGGTCTAAACGTTCCTTGACCTGCTTGCCGTCTAGTAACTGCTTTTCGAGCATCACACAAATACGCTGTACCTCACAGACCATATACATATTGATACCGCGATCATAACAGCGCCGTGTCGTGGTCACACAATGGCCATCAAATAAACTGGTCATAACAATGGCATCACTGCTTACCGAAAGTTCAACGCTTTGTGCTCCCAGGGCAATACCAATACGTTGCGTTGTTTGTTCAATAATGCGACTTTCTGCGCCATGCTGCAGCAGAATCTGCCCGGCTTTGACAGCAATACGCGTTAACTCGCTTTGCTGTTCATGACTTAAGCTCTTCATATACATCCCTTTCTATCAAAAACTTCTTACTTAAAAATTACAGTTGTGATTCTGCCAGTTTAAGATCTAATGTGGCTTTTAATAATTTAAATAATAATATCGCCGCATCAATCTCTTCTTTGCGATTGGTTAAACTTTCAATATTTAACCCCAGCGGTATATCCAAAGGTAAGCAGGCTTGCAGAATCTGCTCAAAATTATTGCGGCTGATCTGCAGTGATTCTTTAAGGGGATTGTCCGACTGCAAAATACGTAAACTGGTTGCTTCAGGAACAGAAATACCCAGCCACTCAATAAATTCCAGTGTTTTTGCACTACCGCATGGTGAGAAGGTTAAAATAACACGCCTTGGCTTGATCCCCTTACTTTTGCATTCCAGCGCATAGCGGGTTAACAGATCAATGGTTGCCTGGGCGTTATAA
>JBFGZH010000276.1:0-3687 GCA_041586895.1 Psychromonas sp.
CCCTTGTTGCTCATGACTCCTGCAAACCGGAAATGCTGCGCTGGGTAAAAGAGAATAAAGAAAAACTGCAACACCATTTTTTATATGCGACCGGCACAACAGGCAGAATGCTCAGCAATGAGACCGGCCTGGCCATTAAAAACATGATCAGCGGCCCCATGGGTGGCGACCAGCAACTTGGCGCATTAATCTCAGAAAAGAAGATTGATATACTGATTTTCTTCTGGGATCCACTGAACGCAGTACCACACGATCCTGACGTAAAAGCACTGCTGCGTATTGCTAATGTCTGGAATATCCCGGTGGCCATGAACCGTGCATCGGCCAACTTCCTGTTTCAATCAACCCTGCTGGAGCAGGAGGTTGAGATTGAAATACCGGACTATGAAAAGTACCTGGCGGAAAGAGTTTAGTCTGATTCAAGAGAGTGCTTTAAGTCAAACCAATAATATTAGATTTTTACTGAGGTAAAGATGGGAATTTCAACTGCAACATTTGCCGGAGGCTGCTTTTGGTGTATCGAAGCGGCCTTTAACTCACTCAACGGCGTGAAAAGTGCCGTTTCCGGTTACACAGGCGGTGTCACTGAGTCACCGAGCTATCAGGAGGTGTGCAGCGGCAGCAGCGGACATGCCGAAGCGGTACAAATCCAATTTGATGACCAGGTAATCAGTTATCAGACGCTGCTGATGGTCTTTTTCAGTTTGCATGATGCCACCCAGCTCAACCGCCAGGGTAATGATATTGGCAGCCAATATCGCTCCGCTATTTTTTATCACAGTGCAGAGCAGAAAGCACAGGCACAGGCCTTTATTAACAAGCTTGCCGATGAGAATGTTTATGATGATACGATTAAAACAGAGCTCAATCCGGCAGGCACCTTCTATCAAGCCGAGGATTACCATCAAGGTTACTACCTGAAAAATCCAGAGCAAGGCTACTGTGCAATGGTCATCACCCCTAAATTTCTAAAATTCAAACAGCGCTATCAGGCGCAGTTAAAAGAGCAGCAATAGCTAAAGTCACGTCTTAGGAAAACACTACCCGCTTAAAAAGCGGGTATTTTTCTTGTTAGCCGCGCTGCTGACCTTCTCCCTCACAAATTTTGATCTTCCCTTTTAATATTTTGTTTATTATTTATTCAACATTTGTTTATAATTCGCCATCTCTAAAGTTTTTTAGGCTCGAGTGATTCGCCATTAAGGATAGTGATCCTCGCCATTTACTTATTTAGCTTGCTTATATCTAAATCCTGCTTTCATCAGCAAGCTATAGCTAAGGAGAAACAAAATGAACTATCAAACTAAGATGCGCAGTGCTGATTACGAAATATTGAGCTGCGATAAGACTGCTAAGAAAAATAATAATGCAGAGCATCCAGTGCACCAAGTTGCCTTACAAAATAGTGACAAAACCAATGTTATTCTCCATGCCTTTGACTGGCCCTACTCTGAAATTAGCAAAAATGCCCAGACTATTAACCAAATAGGTTATCGTTCGGTACTGGTTTCACCGCCGATGAAGTCCTTCAGCCATGAAAACGGCACGGCCTGGTGGCAGCGCTATCAGCCTCAAGATTATCGTGTGATTGATAATCAGCTCGGCAATACCCATGACTTTTCCGCTATGGTGACCACGCTGGCAAAACTGGGCATTCGTGTGTATGCCGACGTGGTGTTTAATCATATGGCTAATGAGGCCGATAAGCGTACCGATCTGCACTACCCCAGTGCCGACGATAGCAAAAAGTACCATGATGAGAAGGAAAAATATCAGTCACTGCTTCTTTTCGGTGATTTAAGCGAGCCGCTGTTTCGCGAAGAGCATTTTATCGATGCCTTTCGAATTGAAGACTGGAAAGACTGCTGGGAAGTACAAAACGGCAGAATAACCGGTGGCTCCGAAGATCCCGGGCTACCCACACTGAAGGTCTGTGATCATGTGATTGAGCAACAACAGCATTACCTTAAAGCGCTGAAGCGCCTGGGAGTTAAAGGTTTCAGAATTGATGCAGCCAAACATATGACCCTTGAGCATCTGCAGCGAGTCTGGAGCAAAGAGATCACTGAGAATATGCATATTTTCGGTGAGATCATTACCGATGGCGGGGTAACCAAGGAGGAGTATCAGCTCTTCCTGCAGCCCTACCTTGAAAAAACCAATCTGGGCTCATACGATTTTCCGTTATTCAATACGCTATTTGCGGCTTTTCAGAAAGACGGCAGTATGGAATCTCTGATTGATCCCTACTGCTTCGGTCAGGCGTTATATAATTTCCGCGCCATTACCTTCGCTATTACCCATGATATGCCCAACAATAACGCCTTTCAAACACAGCTTCTTAGCGAGGAGGACGAATGGTTAGCCTATAGCTATATACTCGGCCGTGACGGCGGTGTGCCTCTGGTCTATACAGATTTAAATCCCAGTGGCATATTAGCCAGTAATGGCCAGCCGCGCTGGATTAACGCGTGGAAAGATCCGCGCATGGTGACCATGATCAAGTTTCACAACTACCTGCATGGTCAGCCTATGATCCCGATTCTTTCCGATAAGGAACTACTGGTTTTTGCTCGAGGCGACAAGGGGATAGTGGCAATCAATAAATCCGCTGCGCAGCTGGTTATCGATTTCCCGTGGCCTAAGAATATGCGCGATATGCTGACTGGCAGCCATTATCAGCTCGAAGCCGGGCAGTTAAATCTCATCATTGACCGCAAGTCGTGTTTGCTGCTGATTTAACGCTGAGCAGAGAGTGCACCCCGCACTCGATGCGCTGATTTCAGTCCTGTTTTTTTCTTTTTCAAAAAAGGCAGGACACCCACCCCTTTCTCGCTGACACCTGCATAGTGAGTGTATATTGAACAGAGTAATATTAGATCTTCGGTACGAGGCAGCATTTAATTCGTTGAACGGTGTAAAAAATGCTGTTTTCGACTACACAGAGGCATCACTGAGTCACCTAGTTATCAGGAGGTTTGCAGCGGCACAAGCGGACATGCCGCAGCGCTACAAATCCAATTTAATGACCAATAAATCAGTTAGCAGAGGCTGCTAATGACCTTTTTCAGTTTACATGACGCCATCCCGCTTAACCGCCAGGGTAATGATATTGGCAGCCAATATCGCTCATACTGCGTTTTGCCAACTTAAAATTGAACTCTATTGCTTAGCTAATACGCCTTGTCTGAGCGACTTTTAGCAAGTCCCGGTATTCGTTTTTTAAACTACATGGTGCTCTCGAAACAATAGGAAAGAGAGGGCAACGCCGGTTATGCTTGACCTCTGCAGAGCAACAAAGTTAAAAGCTTAATGAAAGTAGCACCTTGCGTGCTAATGGCATCACTCTCCACCTTCAATCCGTGACCCAAAGCGCATTTTTTGCTTTAGGGCTGAATTCCTACTCCTTACTACCCCCCTCCCTAAATTAGTTCAGGGAGGAGGAAGTCTGTTTCTTTAAACTCCGATAATATCAACACCGTAGAATCAAATAGGGGAAGGTAACTCCACAATACCACCCGGTCTTCGCCTGTGCTTTTTGCTGCCTGGTAAGTTAAAGCAATAGCGAAGTAGGTAATAAAATAATTAATCGTTCTGGGTGAACGATATAAAAACAGAATACGCACGCCATGAAAGTGGCGATAAGAATAAAACACATATTGCTATCAAAGCTGAAATCTGGCTTTA
>JBFGZH010000277.1:0-3671 GCA_041586895.1 Psychromonas sp.
AGAGATGGAAAGCGCGTTAACTAACCTGCATCAGCAAGTATCCGGGGTGTTGACTATCAGTGCACCTATGTCATTTGCTGCTAAACATCTGGGCAAACTGCTGGTCGATTTCCAGAGACAATACCCCGAGGTAAAAATTGACCTGAAATTAACCGATAGAAAGGTAGATATTGTCGAAGAGGGGATTGATATTGCCTTGCGTATCGGTCAGTTAAAAAGTTCAGCGCTGATTGCCAAACGCTTGACTTCGATACGTATTGCTATTTGTGCCTCGCCGGATTACCTGAAAAAAAAGGGCACACCGCAAACACCGCGGGAGCTGTACGGACATACTTATCTGAAATATAGTTATGCTGATAATGCCATGCTTTTTGCGCAGTTCGGTAAAGAGGGCCATGATATTAAACTGCGCAATACCATTAACTGTAATAACGGGGATCTGTTGGTTGATGCGGCTATTTGTGGTGGCGGTATCGCTATTCAGCCTACATTTATTGCCGGTGAAGCGCTCTCATCGGGAAAACTACAGGAAATTCTCAGTGCCTACGCACCCGCGCCTGTCGGTCTGTATGCCGTGTATGCACATCGTAAATTTCTGGCCAGCAAAGTGCGCAGTTTTATTGATTTTATCAGTGATTATTATGGCGAGGTGCCGTATTGGGATAGAAATGAGTAGCCTGGTTGTTTTTCGTGCGTTAATGGTATTAACGCCTATATTGCTATTTGAAATAGGATAGAGGCTCCCCGCAAATAGCTTACAGATTCTGTTTATTAGATTTAACTATGTGTTAGTGGTTGCGATGTTTCTGTTGTTGGTATTTGATTATCGATGCGGCTTTGTTGAAACCAAAATCTTTTTCTACCCGTAGAGCGAGCCATAAATTTCCTTAATTATTTTTTTGTATTGTGTGCTGATAAAGCAAATACCGAATACCGGTATTTGCATTGCCGTCATTAGCTTTTATAAAGCGGTTACATTGGCAGCTTGCAGACCTTTCTGGCCCTGCTCAACTGCAAATGACACTTTTTGCCCTTCAGCAAGTGTTTTGAAGCCTTCCGATGCGATAGCGCGAAAGTGTACAAAGACGTCAGCGTCGCCATTATCCTGTGAGATAAAACCAAAGCCTTTCTCTTCGTTAAACCATTTTACTAAACCAGTAGTTACATTAGACATAGTGTGTCCCTTATTTAAATTCATATAAAAAATATCGCCAATAGCGATGCGCTGAGATGGAATTATTGAATGTTACGATGAAGCTAAAGGAAACACTAAGGACAACATGAATGATGCAGCAGAAGGAAAACTTGGACTTTACAATTTCATTAATAACTCTGAATGACAGAGCGAAACGAATACTAACCTATAAATTCAGAGATAGATAGTAATATATTGAATATTTTTCAAACAAAATATTCAATATATTTGTACAAGGGCGATGCTAAGCAAATGCAAGTGTCAATAGACTCTCATTATCAGCAGTTAAAGTTAACATTGCACCTGCTCCGTGGTTGGCCGGCCTATCTGGCTTGTTATCACTTCAAAATGCCTTTTCTGATCAACAGGTAAGCATAATAGACATAGGCAAAATAGAGGATAAAATTAATGCCGGCAGAGTAGTAACCTAAAGGCTGTGCTTCCACTAAGGCCCGCCAGGTTGGAGAAAACAGATTATGAGTTAGCAGAGCAGCCATAATCGGTATATAACCAAGGTAGAGTTTTAATGCCACCGCCTTTAGTCTGAACAGCTGCAGGGCACAAATATAGAAGTAGAGAGGCGCAAAGACATTCAACACATGGTCTAGCGTCTGCAGAGTTTGGTGATACTCTCCGGCCGGACCTTCGATGACTAAATCACCGGAAACGATAAAATAGTAACTGATCAAGTTGGATAAACTCAAGGTTGCATAAATAAAGAGTATCCAGACCAGCAGCGGTCGTTTTACTTTCTCTGTGGGTGGCTTTTCCTGGTCAGTGGTCATATTGTTTCCTTTTGCGGCTGTTTTATCTTCTCTATAATGAGCGAGAAGATTTTACCGTCAGAGTGTAAGCGTTTACAATGTTGGCTTGTCAATAATTTGAAGTGAGTAGGGTCAACAGACCCTAAAGATTCTCTATCTCAATATTTGTATAGCTATATCTGACATGGCAGGTTCCCTCCGGAGAGACCATACAGGGGCCAAAGGGTTTACTCGGCGTGCAGGCTTTTTTAAATAGTTTACACTGCTGCGGCTCCACTTCACCCAACATGACGCGGTGACAAAGACAGCTTGGATGATGCGCCTGTGGCGGATAGCCGGGTGTGCAGTTGAGCTGCTTTCTGGCATCCAGAAAGGCATATTTTTCTTTCAGCTGGTAAGCTGAATCTTGGATCTCATCTATGCCGCGCCAGACGCCCGTGGTTAGCTCAAATACCTCATCGAGGCATTGCTGGCCGAGCAGATTGCCTTCATTTCTGATCACTCTGCTGTAGCAGTTGAGGATCTCATGGCGATTGCTTTTCAGCTGCTTTAAAAGCTCGCGAATGGCCAGGAGAATATCAACCGGTTCAAAGCCGGCGGCAACACAAGGCAGCTGAAACTCATCACGCATAAAATCATAAACCTGCAAACCGCTAATGGTGGCGGCATGGCCGGCCAGCAGAAATCCCTGCAGGCTTTGTTGATGGACGCGCATTAATAGTTTTAATGCGGGCGGAACATAACGATTGGCGATCAGAAAAAATAGGTTTTCCGGCACCCCTGTTTTGATTAACCCGGCAATACCGGCCGCCGTGGTTTCAAAGCCGATGGAGAAAAAAACAAAGGTCTGCTCAGGGTTTTGTTGTGCCGCTTTTATAGCATCCAGTGGACTATAGATCACTTTGACACTGCCACCCTCGCTGCGTGCTTTTTCTAATGTTGTTTTCGTTGCCGGCACCCGCACTATATCGCCAAAGGTAAGCAGGGTAATATTAGGCTGCAGCGCAAGGGCAATCGCTTCATCAATGGCTTCAACAGGACAGATGCACACCGGGCAGCCCGGGCCGGCAATAAGCTCAATATGCGCGGGTAAAAATTGGCGAAGGGCATAGCGGACAATGGCATTTTCATGGCTGCCGCAGATATGCATTATTCTTACCGGCGTCATATCTTTACTGAGCAGTTTTATCTCATCCGCCAGCTGTTTGACAATCTTCCTGTTCTTAAAAGCATCCAAATCGATTTTTGTATCCATTAGCAGATCCTCGGTAACTGTTCGCCGAGCGGCATATCGACCACTCTTAAACTGCCGATGCGGGTTTCAAGGGTCACTTTGCCGCTGTGTTTCGCCAGGACTTGACCGATCACGGCACTCTCCCTGCCCAGCGGGTGTTGACGCATAGACTGCAGCACCGCGTCACTCTCGGCCTGTGGGACAATAGCAATTAGCTTACCTTCATTGGCAATGATCAGGGGGTCTAACCCTAATAGTTCACAGGCCGCACGAACAGAAGGGCGGATGGGAATGGCCGCTTCCTGCAGGCGTATTTCCATGTGACTGGCCTGAGCAATTTCATTTAAAGTACTGGCCAATCCGCCACGAGAGGGGTCTCTTAATACATGAGTATGGCGGGACGCGGTTAATATGCTACTGACCAGACCATGCAGTGCCGCAGTATCCGATTCAATGCTGGTGGCAAAGGAGAGTCCCT
>JBFGZH010000278.1:0-3671 GCA_041586895.1 Psychromonas sp.
GTGACCTCTTCATCGGTATCGATATTCACAATAGTGACTGTTGAACCAAAAATAACTTTCCCTGTATTGGTCATTTTAGTGACATCAATAATCTGGGCATTAGATAATTTCGCTTCGATATCTTGTATTCGACCTTCACAAAACCCCTGCTGCTCACGAGCGGCATGATATTCGGCATTTTCTTTTAAATCACCGTGTTCACGCGCTTCGGCGATTGCATTAACAATCTCAGGGCGTTTTACCGTTTTTAAATGCTCAAGTTCAGAGCGTAATATTTCTGCACCTTTAGCTGTCATTGGATATTGAACCATTAATAATCACCTTTATAGTCGCTAACAGTTGTATTTGAAAAACCAGCTATTCTACGCTTGTTTCAGTTATTAGTCATTATTTAAGGAAAAAATGCGCTGGGTATTTTTATAAATTTGCCTGGCCAAAACAGTTTTTGATTCCGATCTTAACTGTGCTAATGCCTCAAAGATAAGCAGTAAATTACTTGGCGAGTTATACCTCTGCTGCTGTTGGTAAATCGGCATATCAGGGGCATCGGTTTCCAGTAACAGAGACTCAATGGGCAGGCGACTCACGGTTTGTCTGGTTTTTTTTGAACCCGGATAAGTGATCACTCCGCCAATACCCAACTTAAAGCCCAATTTGATAAACTCCCGCGCAATCTCCTCACTGCCCGAAAAGGCATGATAGACCCCGCCCTGAGTAAACTTTTGTGCTTTTAAGATTTCCAGCACTCTACTTTGCTGTTTAACGATATGCACAATAACCGGCAGCTTAAACTGCTGCGCGATCTGCAGCTGTTCAATAAAAACGGCTTCCTGCTGCTGTAAATCTGTTTGCGCACCTTTATCCAAACCTATCTCGCCCACTGCTATGCAGCGTTTATTCCTCTTTTTCAGCAGTTGCGTTAACAGCGCCAGATCATCCTCGTGAAAACTATCGAGGAAATGAGGATGAATCCCCAGGGCATAATAGAGGCGCGGGTCAGCAGCACATAAATCCTGTATTCCCGACCAGGCTTTTTTTTCAGTTGCCGGGATAATAACTTTGCAAATCTGCTGCTCTGCCAGCTTTTGTAAAAGTAGTTGGCGCTCGCTGGCAAAACAGGGAAAATCTAAATGGCAGTGACTATCGATAAACATCTGTTCACCAATGATTTAAGGGATAAGTTATAAAGATAGTAGGAACTCCGGTATAGATACAAGTATCTATACCGGAAAAAAGAAGGTTAATGCTCGCGTGTTTTTCTGAAATTGATCGCAGGATAACGTTCAATCGCCAGATTCAGATTAACCATAGTCGGGGCAACATAGGTCAAGTTATTACTGCCGTCTAAGGCTAGGTTATCATAGGCTTTTTTCTCAAATTCAGCCATTTTCTGCGGATCATCACTGTCCACCCATAAGGCAGTGGCAACATTGATCCCTTCATAAAGGGCTTCGACCTTATATTCTGACTTCAGGCGTTGTACCACCACTTCAAACTGCAGCACACCCACCGCTCCGACAATCAGATCATTACTGCGCAGGGGTCTAAATACCTGCACAGCACCCTCTTCCGAAAGCTGCATCAGACCTTTTAAAAGCTGCTTTTGTTTAAGCGGATCTTTCAAGCGGATACGGCGGAACAGCTCCGGCGCAAAGTTCGGAATACCGGTAAATTTCAGCTCTTCATTACTGGTAAAGGCATCACCAATCTGAATAGTGCCATGATTGTGCAGACCGATAATATCCCCCGGGTAAGCTTCTTCAGCCGCCGCTCGATCGCCAGCCATAAAAGTAACCGCATCGGAGATACTGACCATTTTACCCGTGCGCACATGACGCATCTTCATGCCTTTTTCATATTTTCCGGAGCAGACACGCATAAAAGCAATACGGTCTCTATGTTTTGGATCCATATTGGCTTGAATTTTAAAAACAAAACCGGAAAACTCTTGTTCAGTCGGTTCAACCACACGCTGCTGTGCGATACGAGGAAGCGGTTTTGGCGCCCATTCAACCAAGCCGTCAAGGACATGGTCGACACCAAAATTACCTAATGCGGTACCAAAATAAACCGGGGTCAGTTCGCCTTTTAAAAACAGCTCCTGATCAAATTCATTTGATGCTCCTAGTACCAGCTCCATCTCTTCACGCAGATCCTCTGCATACAGGGGCAGTACCTCATCGAGCTCAGGGTTATGCAGGCCTTTAATAATGCGGCTGTCCTGAATGGTATGACCTTGCCCTGAAGTATAGAGAATCACTTCATCGCGCAGGATATGATAGACACCTTTAAACTCTTTACCCATACCAATCGGCCAGGTGATCGGCGCACAGGCGATATTTAAAACATCTTCCACCTCATCCATCAACTCGATTGGATCGCGAATATCACGGTCACATTTGTTCATAAAAGTGATAATAGGCGTATCACGTAAACGTGTTACCTCCATCAGTTTAATGGTGCGTTGCTCTACACCTTTCGCTGAATCAATTACCATTAAGCAGGAGTCCACTGCGGTTAGCGTTCGGTAGGTATCTTCGGAGAAATCTTCGTGTCCCGGCGTATCGAGAAGGTTGACTAAGCCGTTACGGTATGGAAATTGCATCACAGAGGTAGTGATCGAGATGCCACGATCTTTTTCCATCTCCATCCAGTCAGATTTTGCATGCTGTCCAGACTTTTTACCTTTCACCGTCCCTGCTTTTTGCAGCGCATTACCAAACAGAAGCACTTTTTCAGTGATAGTTGTTTTACCGGCATCGGGGTGTGAGATGATAGCGAATGTGCGTCTGCAGTTGACTGCATCTAGGAACTTAGCGTCTGCCATGTTTAATTTTCTCTTAGTTTGTACTTAATTTTTGTACACAATAATATTGTTAACGGGTTTCAAGTTTTGCATCGCGCAACTATAGCAAATTCAGCTAATCAATTCATTGAATATAGAGAATTCACCTAAATAAGTTACTTTTTCGAGTCAGCCTGAAAGTGTAAAAGTTGTGATATTTTTGCCCCGCTGAAAGTATACAAAATTCACTTAGAAGAGGTTATTTTAGCGCTTTAGCGTCAAGCATACGGTCTTTTAAAGGATAAGCACGGCAAACTATGTGCCTGATTTTGAGCTAAGATTGCTCTCACAGCAACCCTGTTGTTTTTTGACCAGAACTACATTCACTCCTATTCTAAATATATAACGATCAGGCAAAGCAACTGCATATACAAAACATTATTTTGTAAAGATATTGTCCTGAGATGTTGGGTTATGGGCGATATTATTTATGCTCAATGCCAGTCAAAGTATTAGACCTGTTGGTTAAGTAATTTGTACTTATAAGGTTAAAAAAGGAGTTAACAATGAAAACGTTTAATATCATTTTAATCTGCTGTTCCTCTTTATTGTTTTTATCCGCATGTGGCTCGAGTAATTCAAACAGGTCTCTAGATGAGGTGGTAGATGGAAGCGCAGATCAAGCAACGGCCCTTATCAGGGAGGAAGCCGCATCTATTGTCGAAGCTGGCAGTTTTTCAGATGAAAACTTTGCCAATTGCATTATCAATACCATTGCCGACAGTGAAACTGAAATCACTGAACTATCCGATATCACCATACTGGAATGTGAAGCGCTACAAATAAGCACTATAGATGGACTTGAGCTGTTAACCGGTCTCTATGA
>JBFGZH010000279.1:0-3638 GCA_041586895.1 Psychromonas sp.
CATACTTAAAGCCTTATCTGTCATCACATACAGTACAACTTAGTACTATTATTGTGGGCAAGCCAGAAAAATATTGCGATTGTTGTATTTTGTTTTAACTGCTACGCCACAATCTGTTCACAGAGTCATGAGCAAATAGCCATAACTTACAACTCATCTAAAAAATTAGTCATTGTACTTAAAAGCATGGGGTTAACAGGGCAAGAAGTTAATTTTTGATTAAGCTTATAACTAGGCAGTGTCCTGTAAGAAATTTTCTGATTTTTTCGAGTTTCCGTATGAATGAATAGTGAGCCTGACAAGTCAAGGGAGTAATTATGGATTGGTTAATAGAAGATGGTGAAGACAAGAGCAGCGCGACTGAAGTAGCAGAAAGCAGCGACTATTTCAATGTGTTAATTGTCGATGATGAAGAGGATGTCCATGCCGTTACTAAATTAACCATGAAAAGCTTTACCTTTGAAGGTAAAAAAATGCGCTTTCTAAGCGCTTTTTCAGCCCATGAAGCAAAAGATATTTTACTGGAAAATCATCGTGTTGCTCTGATTTTGTTAGATGTGGTCATGGAGACGGACAATGCCGGTCTGGATCTGGCTAAGTTTATTCGTCACGACTTGAAAAACAGTTTTACGCGTATTGTTTTACGTACCGGACAGCCGGGCGTTGCACCTGAGCATAGTGTTATTCGTAATTTTGATATTGATGGCTATAAAGCGAAAACCGAACTGCGTAAGGAGGATTTAGAGTCGACCTTTTATACTTCGTTACGTGCTTATCGTGATATCTGTCAATTGCAGAAACATCGGGAAATATTAGAGCAGGTGATTGAGTCAATCGCGAATATCAGCAGTATCAGTGATCTCTTTGATTTTGCAGGCGCGGTGCTTGCGCAGATAAAGCTGGTGTTGGATATTTCAGAAAGTAAGCTCCTGATTGAATCCTCAGAGGCCTTTGCCATCTCTAAAATAGAAGACAGGTTAAATATGTTTTCGGCCAATGCGTCCAATGTCCAGGTGTTGGTGCACAGCGATATCAGTGAACTGCCTGAGCATGAGCGCAAACTTTTTGAGCATGCGATGGAGTGTAAAAGTAACTTTCATGATGGCCAGTATTATGTTTATTTTCACCATTCCGATCATGGTTATGATACGGTTTTTGCTTTTAAAGCCGAGCGCACTTTAGGGAGCCCGGAAGTGGATATGATCGATCTCTTCCTGCGTAATGTGTTATTAAGTTATGAAAACCTGTTACTGGCCAATGCTTTTCAGGAAACCCAGGAGTTGGCGATTACCTTAATGGGCGGCACCATGGAGTCCCATTCCAAAGAGACCGGAGAGCATGTGGTGCGGGTTGGATTGTATGCTAAAGAGCTGGCTAAACTTAATGGTGAACATAAATTCTTTTATGAACATCTGCGTTTAGCCGCGCAACTGCATGATGTGGGTAAGGTCGGCGTGCCGGATCGTATTTTGAAAAAAGAGGGCCCCCTGGATGGCGATGAATGGGAGGAAATGAAGCTGCACGTTATCAAAGGCTGGGACATTTTACGCGGCCTGGATAATGCCATTATCAAGCTGGCCGCTAATTTAGTGCTTGATCACCATGAAAAATGGGATGGAACGGGCTACCCTAATGGTAAAAAAGGGGATGAAATCAGCTTGGAGGGCAGGATCACTGCTATTGCCGATGTGTTTGATGCGCTATGCAGTAAACGTTGCTATAAAGAGGCCTGGGCATTAGAAGATGCCAAACAGGAGATAATGAAGCTTTCCGGCAACCATTTGGATCCCCATCTCACGGCCCTGTTTCTTGATAATTTTCCACTATTTAAAGAGATTTATGACGCCCATCCGGATTATGTCTGCCGTTTAAATGCAAGTCACGATCGGCAGATAGGCTAAGCATAAAAATGAGTATAAAATGAATTAATATTCACCTATACTTAGTGCTGCTGCGCGCTGCTGCGCGTTGTTTATTGTTAACTTTCCAGCTCTTCACCCTGGCTTATTCTCAATTTGCTATCTTTTAAACGCTTAATTCAGCCACTATTGGCCTGATTTTTGTGCGTAAACCTCATTTAAAAGTAAATTTAAAGCTTGTTGCTAAGATGTTACAAACTATTGATAATAGCGTCTGGTACTAAAATTTAAGAAAATTGGATTTTATGCGTTTTAAGCGTTAGAATGGCTGCGAAATTATGCCTGTTATGCAGGTTTATTATCGAGAAAGTGGTCTATCAGGCCCGTACTCTCTAGGGATAGTGTGTGCGTTATTTCTTGACTAAGGAAGTTTTCTAATTAAATGTTTTTTTAAAAAGTGTTTCCTTTCTTAAAAAAGTAAAATTTAATTGCTTGTTTTTTGTTTCTGCAAATTAACAGGTTGTGTATAGCATTTCGAAAACATTAAAACGGAAAGAGTAAAGATTACTTTACTGTTTTATCTTGAAGGACATGTTTATGACTAATATAGAGCAAAACGCTCAAGGCCTTTATGTGCCGGAGATGGAGCATGATGCCTGTGGTATCGGCTTTGTGGCACATTTAAAAAATAGCAAGTCACACAAAATAGTGACTCAAGCATTGGATATGCTTGCGCGTATGGAGCACCGTGGTGGTCAAGGCTGCGATCCATGCAGCGGTGATGGTGCTGGTATTTTGCTGCAAAAACCACATGAGTTTTTAGTAACAGAGGCTCTCAAAGAAGGGATCACCTTACCTAAGTTTGATCAATATGGTGTGGGGACTATCCTATTTCCAAAAGATGCAAACCAGCGTCAAGAGTGTCGTGATATCTTAGCGCGTAACGTTGAGCGTTTGGGCCTTGAACTAATTGGTTACCGTGTTCTTCCTACCGACAATTCAATGTTAGGCGCCGATCCGCTGAGCACTGAGCCACAGTGTGAACATATGTTCGTCACCGGTGGTCCGGATATGGATCCTGAAGTACTAGAGCGTAAATTATTTATTTTACGTAACTACTCTATCCGTATCTGTTTACAGTCTGTTGCCGGAATTGAAGATCAGTTCTATATTAACACCTTCTCGTACAAAACTATTGTCTATAAAGGTCAGTTAACAACCGAACAAGTACCGCAATACTTCCTGGATTTACAAAACCCGGCCATGGTTACTGCACTGGCGCTTGTACATTCACGTTTCTCTACTAATACTTTCCCGCGCTGGCGTTTAGCGCAACCTTTCCGTTACATCGCACATAATGGCGAAATCAACACGGTACGCGGTAATATTAACTGGATGAAAGCTCGTGAAGCCTTGCTTGAAGCTGAGTTCTTCACGCGTGACGAGCTAGAGATGTTAATGCCGATTTGTACTGATGGTATGTCGGATTCGGCAAGCTTTGATATGGCATTAGAACTGCTTGTTCTATCCGGCCGTAGTCTGCCGCATGCATTAATGATGATGATTCCGGAAGCCTGGCAGGAAAACAAAAACATGGATCCTACCCGCCGTGCTTTCTACCAGTACCATGCCAATATTATGGAGCCTTGGGATGGCCCGGCTTCTGTCTGTTTCACCGACGGTGTACAAGTGGGGGCAACGCTGGACCGTAACGGTCTTCGTCCTTCCCGTTACTGTGTCACCAAAGATGACTTCCTGATCATGGCATCAGAAACGGGC
>JBFGZH010000280.1:0-3632 GCA_041586895.1 Psychromonas sp.
AACCATACCTCAGATCAACATTCCTGGTTTATCCAAGGCCAAAGCAGCCCAAAAAATGCCTGGCGGGAGCCGCCGCGAGGTAGAGCACTTCCCGATGAGCAGCAGTCCATCTTTGGCGGCAGTGCCTGGTAGTGGCACGAAGAAAGAGGACAGTATTATTATCATCTGTTTTCAAAACATCAGCCGGTATGCCGCACGCTGAAATGATGCAGGCAATCTATAAAAACAGCCGCGATAATGCCCGCACGCCGATGCAGTGGAATGCTAACAAGAATGCCGGCTTTAGCAGCGGAACCCCATGGATTAGCGTAAACAGCAACTATTTAGAGGTAAATGTTGACCATGCAATAGCGGATAAAGACTCAGTGCTGCATCATTATAAAAAGCTGATTGCCTAGCGAAAAAATTTAGCTGTCATTACTCAAGGTAGTTTTATGCCGCTACTTGAAGAACATGACAAAGTATTTGCTTATCGGCGTAAAAGTGCAGATGAGCAGATCCTGATATTCAGTAATTTCAGCGCAGACTCACAAAGCTTAACGCTGCCCCTTGATCTTCAAAACCGCCGGGTTGAAGATTTGCTCCACAACTACGATAAGGTTGATTACCTGGCAAAAGAGCTAAGGTTAAAGCCCCATGAATCATTTGCGCTAAAAATTATTGCAGCTAATGGGAAATAAAAGAGGGCGGAGTAGTCTGACCTTGTTAGGCAGTGCATGATAAAAATCATCTCTACTGTTAGGGGCTGGATAAACGCCTCAGTAAAAGGTACGAACGGCAGATGGGGTAGCAGCGGTGATTTCCGTTTCGTTAATGACATGCTTTATTCCGGCGTGGAAAAATGGAGACAGTAACGCCTTGCTTGTCGTCACTGGTTGTTATAACTGTAAAATAAAAAACTAGCTGTTGCGCATTTCAACAGCAGGCAATTAATTTAGGAGAAAAGAATGCTATCTGTTGTGGTTGATCTGGGTGGGACAAATATTCGTCTGGCGGTATGCGAGCTTAACAGCGGCAAGTTGAGTCAATTAAAAGAGCTGTTATGTAGCGAATTTACAACCCTTGAGGAAGCACTTGCTCAATATTTTGCAACGCTGCAGGAGGATGTGGAGCATCTTTGTATCGCTATTGCCTGTCCTGTTGCAGGTGATAAGGTGGTGATGACCAATTTAAGCTGGGCGTTTTCGCAGCAGGCATTGAAAGAGAAGTTTAAGTTAGCCTCTTTATATGTGATCAATGATTACACGGCGATTTCATTAGCGTTACCCTTTCTTTCTGCTCAAGAAAAAATACAGATTGGTGGGGGGGAAGCAAAAACGGCTGGGGTAACAGCCGTTTTTGGCCCGGGTACCGGGCTGGGCGTTTCCCATATTATTAAGCCGGCAGATAAATGGATAAGTTTAGAGGGTGAAGGCGGGCACGTCAGTTTCACGCCTAATACCCGTGAACAAGCTGATGTTCTGTTTCTCCTGCAGGAGCAGTTCGGTCATGTTTCCGCTGAGCGTATTTTGTCCGGGCAGGGTTTAGTCAATCTATACCGCAGCCTGTGCAGTTTAGCGCAGCAGCAGGCTGAATTTACAGAGCCTAAACAGGTCTCTAAAGCTGCACTCGATGGCAGTTGTGCTATCGCGCACAGAAGCCTGCAGGTTTTCTGCCAAGTTATGGGCGGTTTTGCCGGTAACCTGGCATTGAATCTAGATTGTACCGGAGGTGTGTATATTGCCGGCGGTATTGTGCCGCGCTTTATTGATTTCTTTCAGGCAAGTGAGTTCAGGCGTTTCTTTGAAGAAAAGGGGCGTATGCAAGGATATTTGTCAGCCATTCCCACCTTTGTTATCACCCATGATAATCCCGGCTTACTCGGCGCATCTGTGTATCTTCGTCAGGAGTTAGCCTTTATTAACTAACTGTAGCAGAGACTCTGCTAATAGCCCCTATCATTGCCAAGTGATAAGGGCTGTTTGGTGTTTTGGACAAACCTTAAGTATTTCTATCTGCGGCCAGATGCGCCAGGCTGATCAAGGCTTGTTTATAGTCACTTTCGGGAATAATAGCCAATGCTGCGATGGCTTTGTCTGCTTCTTCAATGGCGCGCTGTTTGCTGTACTCCAAGGCACCTGTTTCATGCAGGGCCTGCATGATCTCATCAAAGTGCTCCATGCCGTTTACTTTGGCAATGGCATCTCTAATAAGTGCGGTTTGTGTTGCCGTGCCGTGCTGCATGGCATACAGGAGCGGCAGGGTCGGTTTACCTTCGGCTAAATCATCACCGGTATTTTTACCCATCTGTGCGGCATCGCTGCTGTAATCCATCACATCATCGGTGAGTTGGAATGCCGTGCCTAAGTATTTGCCGTAATTGAGCAGGGCACTTTCAACCTCAGTTGACTGCTCGCCTAATACGCCGACCAGCTGTGTTGCGGCCTCAAAGAGTTTGGCTGTTTTCGAGTAGATCACATCCATATAGCTTTTTTCAGTGGTGTCAGGATCATTGCAGTTCATCAGCTGCTGCACCTCTCCTTCAGCAATGATATTGGTCGCAGAAGAGAGGATATCGATAACCCGCTGGCTGTGCAGTTCCCCCATCATCTGAAAGGCTCGCGTATATAAAAAGTCACCCACGAGGACACTGGCGGCATTACCGAACAGGGCATTGGCGGTTTTCTGACCGCGGCGCAGCTCAGATTCGTCCACAACATCATCATGGAGCAGGGTTGCGGTATGAATAAATTCAATAATAGTGGCCAGCTTGGTGATATCTGGCGAGTGAACATTGAGCGCTTTCGCTGCTAAAACCGTAATCAATGGACGGATGCGTTTGCCACCACTATTAATGATATAAAACCCGAGCTGTTTAATCAGCGCAACATCTGAAGTTAATTGGGTACTGATCAATTCATTAACGAACTGCATTTCAGTTGCTGAGAGCTGCTGAATTTTTTTTATATCCATGGTGGTAAAGTTCCGTGTTTTCGCACTGAAAAAGAAAGGCCATTATTGCTGTTTACTGCCTATATCTCAACTGCTGTTGACAATAAATTAGCTAACTAATGGGTGATTTTAGCGCTTCTTTAGCCAATCTTGTTTGCTACAGCTAAAGTGTTGATGTTCTGCCATCTTCTTATGTTTGTTTTTTTGGTTTTTAATGACTGAATTTTGTCACCAATATAATTGCCATGTTTTTGCTAAATATGTTTGCCAATGCCTGTAATTTCCCGTAGAATCCGCCTCCAATATGATTAATAAGTGTGCTCTCGGTGCTGGATTTTAATAAATAGCACGAGATGCCTGAACGGAGTAAGAAACATGTACGCTGTTATCCAAAGTGGTGGCAAGCAACACCGTGTTGCTGTTGAACAAACTCTTCGTTTGGAAAAACTAGATGTTGAAGCGGGTGCAACTGTAGAATTTGATAAAGTTCTTCTAGTAGCTGACGCTGATGACGTAAAAGTTGGTGTTCCATACGTTGAAGGAAGTAAGGTTACTGCTGAAGTAGTAGCTCACGGTCGTGGTAAGAAAGTAACAATCGTTAAATTCCGCCGTCGTAAGCATTCACGTAAACAAGCTGGCCACCGTCAGTGGTTTACTGAAGTTAAAATTACTGCAATTAACGCTTAATTAGGAGTTATTAA
>JBFGZH010000281.1:0-3629 GCA_041586895.1 Psychromonas sp.
AGCGCCAGAGCAATATGCTTGCCTTTCAGCTCATAGACACCAATAGGCACGACAAAAGGAAGCAGTTTACCGGCAATATCGGCCACAGTAATATCGCCGGCATTTAAAGAGGCTCTGACACCCCCCGCGTTATGAATCGCAAAATCAACAGCAAAGCCTTTTGCTTTCATCATATGGGCAAAGGACTCGGCGACTAACGGCGCTATTTCACTTGCTCCCTGCTGATCGGGTATGCGGACATGACGTAATTTTTGCTCGATAGTGCCAATCTTGGTGTTCTGTAAGGTACGGACTCGGGGAATATAGTTGTCCTGCAGGAGACCATTAAGCTTAGGATCTTTTTTACAGATCACCACATTATCGTGCGTTTGCAGAAACTGCAGTGCTTTTTGCTGCAAACCATCCTGTTGCGTTTCCTGCAGGCTTGCGTCTATCCATAAACGCCTGCCAATCAGCAGCTCATTTTTACCTGCAAAATAAGTCACATTGCCCTGCGCATCAAAATCAATATGGCAATGGCCTATGCACTGAGCATGACAGCCGGCCTGCACAATATGGGTACCATTTACCTTAGTGCCATAGGCGTCTTCCTGAGCAAGCCCCAGTGAAGAGAAATCGCCTTGCAGGGTATGCGTATGCCCGCCGATAATAAGGCCGATTCCCTCAGTTGCGGCCGCCAGCTCTTTATCGCCCTGATAACCTAAATGACTAATAAGGATAATCTTATTAATTCCCTGCGCGTGAATGGCGTTGATGGTGTTCTTGGCTGTCTCCAGGGCGTTCACAAAAGGGGTATCCGGATCAACATTGGCGATTTCAGACATCTTATCCAGAGATAGACCAAAGATAGCCACCGCCTCAGTGCCGACCTTTTTAATTATCCAGTTGGCCGTTTTGTTCTTGGTGTTATAAGACTTGAGGTTAGCTTTACCCTGCAGCTTCTTCGCTTTGTTGGGCCGTTCATGACTAATATCCCAGTTGCCAGCGAGTAACGGAAAATTAATACGCGTAAGGAACTCCGCGACAGGCTCATTGCCCATATCAAGCTCGTGATTACCCAGTGCCATTGCATCTATTGCCAGGGCATTGAGCATCTCTGCATTGGCCTTACCTTTAAAAAGAGAAAAATAAAGGGTACCCTGAAAACAATCTCCGCCATGAAAAAACAAAAAGTCGCGCTTATCCCTTGCGGCATTTTCTTTGATTTGAGCTGCGCGGCTGGCAATGCGTGCGAAACCACCATTGCTGACATAGGGGGCCACCTTCCGGCCATCAATATTCAAAGTAAGCTGCAGTGCTTGAGGTTCAAAATAGGAATGGGTGTCATTAATGTGCGCCACGGTCAGGCTGACGGGCTGATGCGTTTTTTTCATATACCTCCTTTTATCTATTTTTCTCCTATAGTAAGGCATTCAATATGACAATGTAATGAAAAGATAGCTTTCGCTGCAATTAATACCAATTACGATAATTAACTGCTCATTTATGCTTGTTAAAAAGAATGCTAACTGCGTTATTGATTTTGTAATTAGAATCACTAATCACGGCAATCAATGCCTTGCTATCATCCATTTTTCCTACGCCTAAATTGATCACTTAGTTACCGGAACTGGTATTACATACCCACTCTTCGCCACCCTTTTGCTCTTGCAGTGACTTAACCGCACTCATCGCGTACTCAAAGTCTCCATCGTTTACCAGCCAAACCTCCGGCCAGGCATCGAAAGCCGATATTTCACCAACAGCCCCCTGAGAAAACTCATTTTTAATAATGACTTCAACACCTTGGCTTGAATGAGGTTTTTCACATTGTGCACGAGACAACTATTCCCGCTCTTGAAAAAATGCCACTATTTATCAATTACTTTAACGAGCGGCTGGCAAAAGCATTTAAATGGGCCTACAAAGATAAGGCATTGGCGGCCTGAACAAAAAACCGCTATTTAGGCACGAACTTATGCATCGCGGGACTAGTCTAAACAATCAATAATGTACAAGGAATTTATTTTGTCTTTAATCATTGCATCACTTAACCACCAAATCATTGATGGTGACAGTCACCGACAGCTGCTGTCGGATATTTGCTTGTCTGTGTCACAAGGTGAATGTATTGCGTTAATGGGCGATAGTGGGAGTGGTAAAACAACCTTAATTAACCTCATTGCAGGACTTGAGCCGATACAACAGGGAAGTATTAGTATTGCAGGTGTGCAATTGGCACAAGCGACGGAGACAATACTCAGTGAGCTAAGAAAAAAACACCTCGGTATAATTTTTCAGCACTATAATTTGCTGTCTAACTTGTCTGTGCAGGATAATATCGAATTTAGCGCCCGGTTAGCAGGACGTTACGACGCATTACTTTGTACAGAGCTTGCAAAGCAACTGGATATTCAGCACTTGCTAGATAAGTATCCTGCGACACTTTCAGGGGGGGAAATGCAACGCGTTGCTATTGCACGCGCACTGAGTGCTCAACCTAAATTGTTACTTGCTGATGAGCCGACAGGTAATCTTGATGCCAACAATAGTGCCTGTGTGGTTGAGTTATTAATTAAGTTAGCAAAACTTCATAACACAGCATTATTTATGGTCACTCATAGTGCTAACCTTGCTCATAGAATGGATAAAATTTACCGCTTGGCAGATGGTCAACTAAGGTTAGTTGAAGGGCCATCTTAATGGAGGGTAAAAAATCAACCTATATAAGCGATAAATTGGGATGCCGGGAGCTCTATCTCGTATTGAAGACCCAAGTCGCAGAATATAAAAACAAACCTCTATTAAACCTGGGGTTTATTTTCAGTTTAGCGATAGCGACAAGTACCTTATTATCTATTTTGCTCTTAAATCATGCCAGTAAGCAGCAATATCTACAGGCAGACGCGCAGTTAAAAAATCCTGTCGCTTTTCATATCATAGCCAAGCCAGGCGAAAAGCTTACTAAAGGCGACTTTTCTTCCTTAAGAAAACAAGGTTTTACGCAAATAAGTCCAGTATTAACCTTTACAAAAAAACTTGATAATGGCAAACCTGTTTCATTTACAGCTATCGATATGTTAGCGCTGAGTATCATGCAACCGGAAAGCTTCAATAGCCAAACTGTATTGCTTACCCCAACATACCGAGATGCCTTGTCTTTGCTAGAAGGGAAGAATACAGAGCCGATAAAACAAACTCAAAACAGTACTGAAGATAGCAGCCAATTTGCCCGCAACCAGCTTATATTGGCTGACAGAAGGTTTATTCCCTTCCGTTTAACCCGAGCAGAGCAATGGGCTAACGTTGCGCTACTTGATATTGCGCTTGCTTGGGAGCTATTCCCTGAAGAAGGTGATTTTAGCTACCTCAGCGTTGCGCCACTTAGCAAAAAAAACAAACAACGGCTGGAGTCAGCATTACCTGAACATTTAACACTCTATGAGCCCTGGTCCGTCGAGGAACGGCAGGGTTTTGCCGATGCACTGCATCTTAACCTCAATACTTTAGCTATATTGGGGTTTATTATGAGTATGTTTATTGCCTTTCAAGCCGGCAATCAGGCTTGGCGCAAGCGTGCTAGATTAGCAGCACAATTACGTTTATTAGGCGTGCACTTAAAAACCCTAAAAATAGCCCTGTTAATCGAA
>JBFGZH010000282.1:0-3628 GCA_041586895.1 Psychromonas sp.
GTGATGGGTAATGGGTAATGGGTAATGGGTGATGAGTGATGGGTAATGAGTGATGGGTAATGGGTGATGGGTAATGGGTGATGAGTGATGGGTGATGGGTAATGGGTAATGGGTGATGAGTGATGGGTAATGGGTAATGGGTGATGAGTGATGGGTAATGGGTGATGGGTGATGAGTGATGGGTAATGGGTAATGGGTAATGGGTGATTGAGGAATCCCCACACAATTTGTCCATCACTGTTTACTCATTACTCTTCACGCTTCACTGCAATAAATAATAAGTAATGAGTAATGGGTGATGAGTGATGAGTGATGAGTGATGGGTGATGAGTGGCATCCCCGCACAATTTACCCGTCACTGTTTACTCATTACTCTTCACTATAATGAGTGGCAAAGAGACAAAGCCAGAGCAGATAGCTGTAGGCAAGCGGCCGACAGCCACCTCCATTAAGCGAAAAATAATCGCCATAACCAGCTTGCATCTAAATTTTCCTGACAACCGCGTAACTGCTGCGCATATTGCCGGGAGCGTTGATCGACCCTGCGGGAGACTTTCAGCAGCCAGGGCTTTTTCTGATAACTTTTCTTTCTATAGCCCCCCCAGCCTTCATGGTAGTTCAAGTACTGCCGGTAAGCATCCCACTTGGAAATACCATTAATTTTATGGGTTTTATAAGTAAACCAGCCCATAAAATCGATTGCATCAGAAAAATCATCACGATCTGCCCAGCTATTACCGGTTTCCCGCTGATAATCATCCCAGGTCATGGTTTTAGCTTGCGCATATCCGTAAGCATCACTGGCCCGGCCAAGCGGAATAAACCAGAAATACTGCATCGGCGGGGCGGCATTATGTTTAAAGCCACTTTCCTGATACATCATGGCTAAAGGAACATGAATGGGCGTCCCCCACTGCTCCTGCATCTCTTTTGAGGCATTATACCAGCTGCGATGCTCGAAAAAGATGGCGCAGATATTATCCGGATCTTTAGGCGGCGGCGTTGCACAAGCGCTTAAAAACAGGGCGCAAAAAATAACCAGGCATAGCTGTTTTATGCCTATTTTCTTATTAGTCACGGTCCCACCTTCATTATCCGGCGGTTACTGTTTTTGCGCAGCAACAAAGTATTGCTGCAGATAGTCATCAAAACTCAAACTATCCTCGGCTTCTATCTGCTGCTGTTTATGCAACGAGTCTACTTTTTCCTGTTGAAAGTACTGATCAGAAAATATTTGGTACTCCTGGGCAATCAACTCTTGCTTGTATTGTTTCGCCAGAGCCAGTGCCAGCGGCGCATTATCTACATTTTTCTCTTTAATGCACTGCAGCACCCGTGCGGAGCTGGTCAGCTCAGGAGCCGCAAAGCGTGGCGCAATATGGGCAATAGCCTGTTGATAGCGCGAGTCGTTATAATGAGCATCGAAAACGGCGGCCAGCTCTTGTAACTGCCCGGTGAGCCATTCTCCCCACTGCTTCACTGTCTGCTCAGTGCCTTCAATCTCCAGCTGCAGGTCAGGTTTACGCCCTTCTGTAACAATCTTATTCAGGTTAGCGGCAAAGTGGGCAGATTGTACATCAGAGATCTGTTCTGAAGGCATAATGGCACACCAGGTTAAAAACAGATCTAAAAAGTTAACCTGCTCTTCGGTAATGCCGACCTTTGAAAAGGGATTGACATCCAATGAGCGGATCTCAATATATTCAATACCGCGCGCGTGCAGCGCCTGTGAGGGAGTTTCATCACTTTTCTGCACACGTTTGGGACGAATAGTGGCATACAGTTCATTTTCAATCTGCAGAATATTGTCATTTAACTGCACATATTTATTATCTTTCTTGATGCCCATCTTTTTAAATTGCGGCGCTTTTTTAGCAAGCGCTCGACGTACTGATGCCAGGTAGTTATCCAGCGAGTTATAGCAGATATTCAGCGATGACTGGCTGCTATTGGTATAACCTAAATCGCTTAACCGTAATGAGGTCGCATAGGGCAGATAAATGGTGCCTTTGGCCACCTTTTTAAACTTCAGCTTGGTTTTCTTTCCCTGTAGAAAAGATTCGCATAACGCCGGTGAGGCGCCAAACAGAAACGGGATAACCCAGCCATAACGCAGATAATTGCGGATCAGTCCTAAATAGCCGGCCGACTTGGCCTCTTTGCCGGATAACTCTGAACCATGTATTGCCGACCAGACTGGCCAGAACGCTTCCGGTAAGGAAAAGTTATAATGCACGCCGGAAATAACCTGCATCATGCTGCCGTAACGGTTTTTTAAGCCCTGGCGATAGGTGGTTTTCATTAAGCCGATATTGGATGAACCAAACTGCGCCAGTTCAACCTCATCTTCGTCCTTAACAAAGCAGGGCATACTGACCGGCCATAATAGCTCATCATTTTCTAAGTTTTTAGCCGCGTAGTGGTGGATATCGTTAAGATAAGCAAAAAGCTGATCAACATCCTTAGCAACAGGGGTAATAAACTCTAATAAACTTTCCGCAAAATCCGTGGTAATTGACTGGTGGCACAAAGCACTACCGAATGCATCGGGATGAGGCCTTTGTGATAACCTGCCATCAGGCTCAACCCGTAGCGCTTCGCGTTCAATGCCGCGCCCAAAACTGGCCGCTGCTTGCGACTCTGTGTGTTGAGCAAGAATGGTTAAACGTTGTTGAAAATCAAAAGACAAGAGTAGACCCATTAAAGTAGCTGAAATTTTTAGCAGAATACCTTAAAAAAGAGAGCCTTTACAAGCTTTAACTATTTTATAACAAAGACTGCCTGCCTCTTTTAAAAAACAGACAGGGTGAAACTGACAAGCAGCCAGTAACGTATGACTTTGCCAGCAATAATCAAGAGTAGTGAAGGAAGTATGGCTAATTTCAACCAGCCACCGACTAAGGGCAGCAGATCCCCGATAATGGGTAACCAACTGAGCAGCAAAGCGGCTGCACCATAACGCTGACAAAACAGCCAGGCTTTTTGATGTCGGCTTTGCGCCTTTGCTCTTCCCCATTGCCAATAATAACCCATAAAGTAGGTCAGTATTGCGCCTAAACTGTTGCCGGCTGCCGCGCTGAGAAAATATAGCCAGCTATCTGCAGGGTTGTACTGCACATAATAGAGCAGCAGTACTTCAGAGCCGCCGGGAAATAAGGTCGCAGAGACAAAACTACTGGCAAACAAGGTTAACAGTTCGTAAAACAAATGAGCTCCATTAAAAAAGGCCGCTTAGATAAGCGGCCTTATAGGGTCTGTTGACCTTTAACCAACCAAGGCTAACAACACACCAGCAGCAACGGCGCTACCCAGTACGCCGGCAACATTGGGTCCCATCGCATGCATTAACAAAAAGTTATGCGGGTTTGCTTCCAAACCGACCTTATTGGCAACACGTGCTGCCATCGGCACGGCAGAAACACCGGCTGCGCCAATCAAGGGGTTAATCGGGCTTTTTGACAGTTTACCCATCAGTTTCGCCATCAACACCCCAGACGCCGTACCGATTGAAAATGCCACCGCCCCTAACGCCAGGATACCTAAGGTTTCCACATTCAAAAACTTATCCGCGGATAATTTTGAACCGACGCCCAGGCCTAGGAAGATAGTAACAATATTAATCAACTCA
>JBFGZH010000283.1:0-3611 GCA_041586895.1 Psychromonas sp.
GCCTTTCAGCAGCATAGCTAAACTACAGTTATCTTAGATATTTTCTTGACCTTGGATTAAGCTCCAAGGTTATACTGCTGATAACAAGCCGTTGAGCTCCCGGTTATCACTCCCGGCGGTATTCATTGTTTACCGGGATCAATGGATAAATAATTAGTAAATTTGCTATCGCTTAGCCAATTTCTGCTCATATAAAGGTAACAATATGTATCGTATTGGAGAACTTGCTCGGCGCTATGCGCTAAAAACAGATACCTTAAGAGGTTCTACGATAAACACGGCCTGCTCAAACCATCATCCCGTAGCCAATCCGGCTACCGCATGTACAGCGAAGCGGATGCCGAACGTTTATGTTTTATCTTAAGGGCAAAAGAGACAGGCTTTTCTTTAACAGATATTGCCGAGCTGCTTGCCATTGACTTGAATAAAGCCAATGTCGCCTGCGCCGATGTCAAAGAGGTCGTCGACCTTAAATTAATGGAAATTAAAGACAAAATAGCAGCGCTCAATCATTTCAAAGACTCATTGCAGCATTTATCAGACGCCTGCTGCGGCGGCCCGAGAAGCGCTGAGCACTGTTCAATTTTAGAAGCGTTAGAGTCCAACTCGGCAACGGGCAAAAAGAGCGACCTGACAAATCATTCATCCCTGCATAGCCAAGGTTAAGAGGTAATTATGTTGTTAACCAATTTCATCACCCTGTTTTTAGACTCTGCTCCCTGGTTACTATTAGGCTTACTGTTAGCCGGTATGCTGAAGATGTTTGTGCCTATGGCATGGATGAACAAACAACTCGGTGGACACAGCTTCAAAACCACCATCAAGGCAGCCCTACTCGGAGCCCCCCTGCCCTTATGTTCATGCGGCGTTATTCCAGCCGCGGTCGGCTTAAGACGTTCAGGAGCCTCAAAAGCGGCAACCACCTCGTTTTTAGTTTCCACGCCTGAAACCGGTATTGACTCGGTGACGATCTCCTATGTTTTACTCGGCCCCTTTATGGCTGTTGTCAGACCTATCGCCGCCATTCTCAGTGCCATAACAGCAGGCTTGCTGGTCGGCCGGGATGATCGTCAGCAGAAAACACAATATCAGGCTTTCAGCCGCAAACAAACAGCCTCTAGCAGCTGTTGCAGCACAACAAAAGCAACAACTTCATGCTGCTCAGGTAAGCGCAGTGAGCAGACGACAGAGCAAGCGACTCGCCAGGCAGATAAACAGTGCTGCACTGCCAGTCAGGATGTCGCACAACAGCTGCAGGGCTCGTCAATCAGCAAACGCATTATCAAAGGCTTACATTTTGCAGCCACAGATCTGGTCAAAGATACCAGCCTGTGGCTGTTAATCGGTCTGTTCTTTGCTGCCGTCGTACAAACCTATGTGCCGGCTGATTTTATGAGTCAATGGGGCGATGGTCTACTGGCAATGCTGGTGATCGTGATTATCTCTATACCTATGTATATCTGTGCCACAGCTTCAACCCCGATTGCCGCCGGCCTGCTGCTGGCGGGTATCTCACCGGGCGCGGTATTAGTCTTTATGCTCGCCGGTCCGGCAACCAATATTGCCACCCTGGGTATCATCGTCAAAGAGCTGGGTAAACGCGCACTATGGGGATACCTTGGCGGTGTATTGGGCGTGGCTCTACTCTCGGGTCTGCTGGTGAACTACTTAGTGAGCAACTTTGGTTTTACGGTCATGCCCCAGGTGGGAGAAGAGCATGCGCTATTACCTGAGGCGCTGGTCTTTAGCTCCGGCATCCTGCTAGCAGTATTAATGGCAAAGGTTTTTTTTGATATGCTGACAACAAAGCAAAGCAAGCAAAGCTGCTGCTCTTAGTGGCGCGGCAGTCTGTGCAAAAGTTACTAGAGCACCATATAGTTTAAAAATTAAGCAGCCAAATTTAATGAAATATGTAAATTAGTGATCATTGCTGTTCGGTTTAAGTCGTACTCATTTAACCTTAAACCAATGTACCGGGCTCTTGGGCCCTTTCTATTACAAACAGATGCCAGAGAGTGCTCAACTTTGACTCGCTCTCTGGCATTTGCTCGTCCTTCTGCCGTTTCAATGTAAAAGGCCAGTTCTTGCATCATTTTTTCGTCTTGATGAATCGAAACAATTCGGCCTCGTTTTGACGAGGTACATTTGGATTTTTGCTGACATTCATTGCATTTGTTTGCTGGAAATTTGGCTCTTTCCTCCCTTTTTCCGCTTATTGGCACAGTGTTTCCTGCCGGGCAGGTTACTTGAGCTGACGCTAAATCAATTTTAAAGGCTTTTTTACTATATTTTCCTTTGGCAGCTGGTGTCCAAGGCTTGGCGATGACATTTTTCCCTTCATTATATAGTTCAGCAGTCCAGGTCGCCGCCAAGTATCCTCGGTCGATACTTATTTCTTCAACCGAGCCATACCTAAGCACTTTTGGTTTTAACAATTCACTTGCTTTATGCTCGGCTTCATTTGCGGGGCGTAGGCAAGTCGCCAGTATTAATTTACTCTCCAAATCAATCGCAATATGTTGTTTAAAGCCATTGATTGTACGTGAGCTGGATTTACGTCCATGGCGCATATCTGGATCTGAAATTGAAATCCGCCTATCTGCTGCCGTTCCTTTTATTATTCGACTGCCGCCATCTGGATCAGGTTCAATATTCTGTGTTAATACAGTACTAAGAAGAGACAGACTTTCTTTTAATTCTTTGTGCTCTGTAACATAGCTCGGTTGTTTTTCAATCCACTGTTGTATTGCAGTGACATCCAATAATAGCGTGTTGATAGCATTGTGTTTTTCAGCTGGCTCTGACCAGTCAATGTCTAAAGCGGCTTTTATACTACTTCCCCCTATCAACTTGGCGCCTGTTTCCAGGATGATTTTTTCCGCAGTAACTTGCTTGATATGAGCGGCGCAATCGACAATGAGCTCAAGAGCATGCCCTACTAAATTAAAAGTATCTTCAACACGTCCGGCTCCTTGCAATGGCGCAGAATCTAAAGCAATTCTAAGCTGTTTTGAGCCGAATCCACCAAATTCTTTAGCAATATGAACCGTATGCTCCAGCAATGTTATGTCCATGTTATGTTTGATAAGCCGGTGACGGAAGTCACAAAGAGTCCCTTGTGAAAATGGAGCACCTTCATTACCTAAACAGTTAAGGGCCATTTGCCAACGTTTATCAAACATAGCTTCCAGGGTGGCGCCTGCATCAGATTTTTGTTCGTATGTTTGTAACAGTGTCGCCATCGCTAATTGTGCGGCTGGTACCGGTGGTTTTCCTTTGGGATGATCGGCATACATGGCTATCAGTTGCTTGTTAATGTCGTCATTGAAAATGAGATGGCGATACTTTCTTAAGAAAACGAACAGTTTCCCATGACTTTTAAGTCTTTTACAAATTAACTCTTCTTTTTTGGTAAGTGCAACAGGGCACTCCCAGTAACGGTCATTTGACATGAAAAAATACACTTTGTAGCTGATAAGAATGTGTATTTGAGGCTCTGTTCCCGTTAGCTGTTGTCGCGATAATTACCTCTAAAAAACAATATGTTATAAAAGTAAAAAATTACTGTGATCGTTGCATTTACAATGGGTTAGATCAGATAAAAATGTTGA
>JBFGZH010000284.1:0-3610 GCA_041586895.1 Psychromonas sp.
AAACCTCTGAGTTATTGTTTTCTTTTATTATACAGCATACAAAAAAGGCAACCCGAAGGTTGCCTTAATAAAGTCTTAATATGCGAACTTAGCCGACTAGTTTTTCTACCAGCTGCACGGCCTGACCGATATAGTTAGCCGGTGTCATTGCTTTTAGTTCAGCTTTAACCGCATCACTGAGATCCAGGGTGTCGATAAATGCCGCCATACCCGGCCCATCGACACGTTTACCGCGGGTCAGCTCTTTTAGTTTTTCGTAAGGTTTTTCGATGCCGTAACGACGCATCACGGTCTGGATTGGCTCAGCCAGTACTTCCCAGTTTGCATCTAAATCAGCCAGCATATTTTCTTCGTTGGCTTCCAGTTTGCTGATCCCTTTTAAGCTTGCTTCATAAGCGATCACAGAGTAACCGATAGCCACACCCAGGTTACGCAGTACCGTTGAATCTGTCAGATCGCGCTGCCAGCGGGAAACTGGTAGTTTAGCCGCCAGATGATCAAAGATAGCGTTAGCGATACCCAGATTACCTTCAGAGTTTTCAAAATCAATCGGGTTCACTTTATGCGGCATGGTTGATGAGCCGATTTCACCGGCAATGGTTTTTTGTTTGAAGTGACCCAGGCAGATGTAGCCCCAGATATCACGGTCAAAGTCGAGCAGGATAGTATTGAAACGGGCAATCGCATCAAACAGCTCGGCGATATAGTCATGCGGTTCGATTTGTGTGGTGTAAGGGTTGAATGTTACGCCTAAGCTGCCGACAAATTCTTCTGCAAAACCCTGCCAGTCAAGATCCGGGTAAGCGCTGAGGTGAGCGTTGTAGTTACCGACCGCGCCATTGATCTTACCGAGAATTTCAGTGGCTGCAATTTGTTGCACCTGACGCTGCAGACGTACCGCAACGTTAGCCATCTCTTTACCAAGGGTTGTTGGTGAAGCTGGCTGGCCGTGTGTACGGGACATCATCGGCATGGCTTTGTACTCGACTGCCAGCGCTTTGATCGCAGCAACGATTTTGTTGCAGTACGGAAGAATCACCTCTTCTTTGGCCGTGCTCAGCATCAGGGCATGTGACAGGTTATTGATATCTTCAGAAGTACAGGCAAAGTGAATAAATTCAGAAACGGCATTTAACTCTGCAACATCCGCGACTTTCTCTTTTAAGAAGTATTCAACGGCTTTTACATCATGGTTGGTTGTCGCTTCAATGGTTTTAACGCGCGTCGCATCTTCTTCGCTGAAGTTAGCAACAATCGCATCCAGGTGTGCGTTAGCTGCCTCGGAAAATGCAGGAACTTCTGCAATACCAGCGGTTGCTGCAAGTTTTTGTAGCCAGCGTACTTCAACTTGTACGCGGAATTTGATCAGGCCAAATTCACTAAAAATATTGCGTAGCACTGCTGTTTTGCTACCGTAACGGCCGTCAACGGGTGATACAGCGGTTAATCCTGAAAGTTCCATTTGTTGCTCCTAAATAGTAGGTTGTTTTTAAAACTATTGTTATTAATCGTTCATCGTGAACGCTTAGATATGGTGTAAATGTTGTTTAGTCTGATGGATCATTGCTCTGCGCGAGAACATTAACTGCCGGCGTTTACCGCCAATCTGCCGCCATAAAAAGGCGGCGCGTACACCGGCCAGCAATAATGCGCGGATTTTATGTTGTGTCTGTGTCTGTTGCAAGGTAGACGGATTACCATTGACTTGAATTTTGGGCCCTAAAGGGCTGATTAATTCCTTATAAATGCTGTCTAAATTACTCAGTACGCTGTGGTCGTCAATATCAAAGTGCGCTAATTGACGCTGCACCTGATTAATGCGTTCGCTTAACAGGTTTAATGTCGCTGCATTGCGGCTTAGTTTTTTCTCCAGCGTAATCATGCCGATAATATATTTAGTAATCTGCATATTGCGGGCATTGTTGGTGTTTTCCAGTTGCCCGAGCATGCTTTTATAACCGACGTGCAGCGCATGATGGCCACCGAAAACCGCTAACGGGGAATCGCTTTCGGTGCGCATAATCGAATGCAGTGATGCATCAAATGCAGCTTTATCCGGGCATGAGCCTGTCGTGGAAAGTTTATCAACCAAGTAGGCTGCCTGGCACATTCCGGCAAATGCGATACACCTGGATTGTAAATTGTGAAATGACATAATAGCTCTCCGTATTATTATTTTTAAGACAGTTATTTCTGTAAATGCTGTTCGATAATGGCGCCGCCCAAACACACTTCTCCCTGATAAAACACCGCCGATTGTCCCGGTGTGACCGCCGCCTGCGGTTCATCAAAGATAACCTCCAGAGTGTCGTCATCAAGCGGTGTCACCGTACAAGGAATATCCTGTTGACGGTAGCGGGTTTTTACTGTGCATCTGAAGCTTTCGCTTTTAACTTTACGATCCACCCAGTCACACTGTTTAGCGAGCAGTCCGTAAGAGAAAAGCGCCGGATGATCCGCTCCCTGGGCAACTAATAAGCGGTTGTTTTGTAAATCTTTACCAACCACATACCAGGGCTCTTCGCCGGCGTTTTGTAATCCGCCAATGCCCAGTCCTTTGCGCTGACCAAGGGTATGGTACATCAGCCCCTGATGCTGGCCTATGACTTCACCGGTCGGGGTCACTATATCGCCCGGTTGTGCCGGCAGGTACTTCTGCAGGAACTCAGTAAACTTACGCTCACCGATAAAGCAGATGCCGGTGCTGTCTTTTTTATTATAGGTGATTAAATTCTGCTCTTCGGCAATGCGGCGCACTTCCGGTTTTTCCAGTTCACCGACCGGGAAGAGGGTTTTAGCTATCTGTTGTTCACCGACCGCATATAAGAAGTAACTCTGATCCTTATTATTATCCAGCCCGCGCAGCAGCTGCGCATGACCGTCCACTTCACGGCGGCGCACATAATGGCCGGTGGCGATATAATCCGCACCTAGATCTTCAGCGGCAAACTCTAAAAAGGCTTTGAATTTGATCTCTTTATTGCACATGATGTCTGGGTTGGGGGTACGCCCGGCTTTATATTCGGACAGAAAATGCTCAAAGACATTATCCCAGTACTCGGCGGCAAAATTGATGGTATGCAGTTCAATACCGAGTTTATCACAGACGGCCTGTGCATCCTGAAGATCCTCGGCGGCGGCACAATACTCAGTATCATCGTCCTCTTCCCAGTTCTTCATAAATAGCCCTTCAACCTGATAGCCCTGCTGCTTTAATAGATAAGCTGATACGGATGAATCAACACCGCCGGACATGCCGACGATCACTTTTATTTGGCTATTGTCTGTCATAAATAGATCTCCTGCTAATTTGGTGCGTGATTTTAGCAGATATTAAATAAGAAAGCAGGGAAGAATTTACCCTTATTGTCAGGCTCTACTCGGACATTTTTAAGACAAAAATACAGACAAAATTTTATCATTTAAGGTCGTGATACAAGTTTATGGTTTGTGCCTTAATTTAAATTATCTAATAATAACGGCTGTTAATCTCATCGCCATTAATTCCAATGGCCAGCAAGGAGCCCATTTTGGCACAACTTTATTTTTATTACTCGACCATGAATGCGGGTAAATCCACCTCTCTGTTACAGTCATCTTATAACTATCG
>JBFGZH010000285.1:0-3602 GCA_041586895.1 Psychromonas sp.
ACCAATTTATTAAGTTTGTGATCTATGTTCGGAAGTGCGGCTTTAGCCGTGCAGTTTGCTATAAGGCGCGGCTGAAGCCGCACTTCCAGTATAAAAACAGAACAGTTAATTAATCCGATTTTTGCTGTTTAGCTTTTTGGTGGAATTTATTCTGCCGGGTTTCGATTCAATGGCGTATTTCGTCAATTGCTAAATTCATCTGTTCTTAGGCAAGGATACCTCCTGCTTTAGCTGGAGGAGGAATTGCTTGCTTTTCCTCTTTGTTTAGTTGTAATTATATCCGTCACGACAATGCATGATCTGACAGTGCTTATGGCTAATGCCTTGTACCGTTATTTTGTTGCTGCTGATATTAAAATACCCGTTCCCACGTACTGCAACACGACCGATATGTCTGCCTTTTTTTTTGCCTTTTGGTAAGATTGCGACAAGCATGTCACCGGTTTTAAATCCGTGTACGCGACTGTTTTGTTTTGCACCTGTGCGCTGAAATCCGTATTTATCTACCCGACACATCTGGCGACTGCCATGGCCTGTAGCCGTGATTATTAATGGCTTAAGCGAACTCGGAATAAAAACCTTTTCGCCTGATTGACCGACACAGGCCGCGTCTATCCAGTGATTTTTTTGATAGCCTTGCTCAGTGCGATTTTTCTTGGTTCTGCCGCCACTCCAAAAAGTAGTTGGTAAACCGGTTTCTTTTAAAACAGCGCCTATTTTATAGCGTGTCGCATTAACTGCCGCAGCATCACGCAGGGTATTTGTTTTATTGGCAATGATCCCCGGCAATAGCGCGGCCCTAGCCTTATTTAATTTGCTTTTTGATTTTTTAACCTCAATTAACCATTGCGGTAAAAGTGTTGCGTTTTTATCCTCGTTACAAGTTAAGCAAGAGATCGCCAGGTTTTTGATGCTGTTACCGCCACCTTTTGCGCGGGGATGCTTATGATCAACATTCAGCACCGGATCACCTGACGCACCGCCGCAATATTGGCAAGTGTGCTTATCTCGTAATAATAAATACTCTCTCAACTCAAAACCAAGCAGTGTACCTTGCTGATATTCAATACCTGAAATATTCGGGTTTTCCATAATCTGCATATCAAAGCGAACGGTTTCAACGGCAATGTTTGTGATTGGTACCGCCCTGGATAGGCGATATAACCAGGTTTCACAGTTATGAACGCGACTTAACAGGCTTGGTGGTAACCAGCCTTTAGGCTTTGCTCTGTTTGAAAAGCGAGGCTGACGGTAAGGCAATTTGCGTCCTCTGCGTCCTCTGCGTCCCCTGCGCTGTTGTGCCTTTGCGGTTATTGCTTCACTTATCTGGTGACCGCGATGATTTAAATTCGCAGCCCAAACGGTTTTAATGCCATTCTTACCATGTAAGTTAAGCGCAATCCCTGTTGTCTTACTGCCGGGATCGAGTTTAACCTCAACCGGTTGCACATCGCCCGAATCACGATCATGCAAAATAATCGTAAACGGATAACGTTTAAAGACAGATGCTTTCTTTTCGCGCAGCAATGCTCTTGCTCTTGCGGGGTGGCAAGGCATAAGCGGGTGCTTCTTGCTGCTTAATACGAAAACTCGTTGCATTTAGTTACCTTATAATGCGTTCTCAGCCGAAGCTGGTTAATTACGCCTCGTCAAAGTTATGGAAAGGTTTAATGATAACGACACTGGCTTAACCTCTTAGACCTGTTTAATCGTTACCCGCAGAGCGTGGAACTGGCGAAGATCATCCCACGGTGCCTATGAATTCTTTCCTAACCTAGCCATTTAAGGCTTAGACTGGTCAACATTAGGCTTTTACAAGCCAGCCCCTTTAGGGGCGGGTAGTTGACTCATTATGTCGTCGATATTGTCCAGTGCGAAGCAGCGGTGCTCTATTTTATAACCTTTTAATTTTAGCTTGGAAAGCAGTTGTGCAGATTTCATTAACAGTTTACTTTGGCTGTACCGTTTAGATTGCCGCTTGACTTCCACGATTAAGAGTCGTTTATCAGCATCGTTAATAGCGACAAGATCAATCTCATTTTCCCCTTTTTTGTCCCAATAGCTTCCAATGCGATTAAATTGTTTAGATTCAATTAAAATTGCTTCAAAGAGTGATTCCAGCTCTATGCCGGAAAAAGTCTCAAAATCCCGTTTGATTACTTTTTTCAGGTAATCGAAGTTTTCCATTTCCACGGCGCTTCGGTTGCTATAAATAAAGCGGAACCAAAACTTTAAAAAGGGATCGGATATTTCATATCGTACATCCCGTGAGGTTTCTTTTGAGGTGATTGGCCGCATTTTACGCAGGATATCAAAATCACCTTCTAATTTGTCTAAGTGCATGCCCACTCCAAGTGATAGATAACTCTCAATTCGAGCTCGCGTTGTGTGGCCATTAGCGATTGCACCCAGTACATCAAAAAAGGCTCTATGCTCTGAGCCAAAATCTTCAACCAGTCGATGAGAGCCTTCTTTTAAGAAGGGCGATGACTCAGAGATAAGCTCATCAAATAAAGGGCCTTTGGCATTATTCAGCCATTCCAGATATTTAGGAATGCCACCCGATAAACACCACCACAGCAGCAGTTCCTCTGCGTTGTATTTCTCACTATCGAGCATAATTTTTTTAATGTATGACGGGGTGAGGGGCTTTATCTTAAAGAAATAATCATCACGGTTTAATAACGGCTCTTTATCACCTTTAAAAATTTTAGTCATTAAGTTGTACAATGAGCCACAACAAACCAGATGCATCATGGCGTTATTCTTATTCGCGTCCCACAGGTTCTGCAGGTCAGAATATAAGGCACTGTTTACTCTGGCGATATCTTGAAATTCATCAATAACGATAGTCACGGGTGTCGATTTAGAATAGTGAAGAAGATAGTCGAAAATATCTTTAAGGGACTGAGGTTGAAAGAATTTTGCATCGAGCTTTTCTGTAATGAGCGCGGCAAATTCATCGACTAAGGCTGCCTCTGACTTTCGGCTGATAAACAGGTAAAGGTATTTGCCTTTAATATTCGCAAAGGCCTCGTTTAATAGCCGGGTTTTTCCGACGCGACGACGCCCTACAAGCACACTTAAACGCCCTTTGCTGTCGTGGATGTTGTTTGTTATTTCCTGCAATTTGGCTAACTGCGTTTCTCTATTGTAAAACTTCTTCATTTTTCATTCCTGCATTTGTTTCTCTCTTATTAGTATAGCAGTCAGAGCTTCCTATCCAATACAGAATTTTATTTAATGTAATGTTGGATACAGTATTAAGTTTTGCATTGACCTGTTGAGTGTCTGGCATCGCGTGTTGAATATTGCTGACATGATGTTTTTGCAAAACATTGCCCGCCTGAAGGCGGGGTTGCAAATGGCAGATGCGTACACGCTGTTGGAACTGAGCCTTTAGGCTCGGCGATTGTTACGACTAGCTTTAGCCGCGCAGTTTTTGCTGACATGATGTTTTTGCAAAACATTGCCCGCCTGAAGGCGGGATTCCAAATGCAGATGCGTACACACTGTTGGAACTGAGCCTTTAGGCTAGGTGATTGTTACGACTATCTTTAGCCGCGCAGTTTTTGCTGACATGATGTTTTTGCAAAACATTG
>JBFGZH010000286.1:0-3592 GCA_041586895.1 Psychromonas sp.
GTTGCTCGACATTATCTGCATCTTCAGTTGCTGTATCGGCAGCTGTGTTTTCTTTTACTTCCTTTTTAACCTCGGTCTCTTTTTTCGCTTCCAGCTCTTCGTCCCAATCTACCGGCGGGCGTACTTCGACTCTGGCCATCAAATCATCAATCTGCTCGCTATCAATGGTTTCATACTTCATTAACGCATCTTTCATGGCATGCAGAATATCAATATTCTCGGTTAATATTTTTTCTGCGCGCGCGTAGTTTTTATCAATAAATGCCTTCACTTCATCATCAATCAATTTACCCGTTTCATGGGATACTACATTTGAACGCAGCGTATTCGGATCGGAAGCCAGTAAAATAGGTCCTAATTTCTCGGAAAAGCCCCATTCGGTAACCATAGCCCGCGCAATCGATGACGCCTGTTTAATATCCTGAGATGCTCCCGTTGATACCTTATCAACACCGTAAATAAGTGCTTCAGCAATTCGTCCGCCATAGGCAACCGCAATACTGCTTTCTAATTCAATGCGGCTTTGACTTATCTGATCACCTTCCGGCAGGAATTGCGTCACACCCAGAGCTCGCCCACGAGGAATAATGGTCACCTTATGAATAGGATGGTGCTTAGGCACCAAGCGGGCAACGATCGCATGTCCGGCTTCATGATATGCCGTTGACTCCTTATCCTCTTCACGCATCACCAGACTGCGGCGTTCAGCCCCCATCAGGATTTTATCACGAGCCTGTTCAAAATCTTCTTTATTCACCGTACGCTTATTCGCGCGCGCGGCAAAAAGCGCAGCCTCATTGACCAGGTTGGCTAAATCAGCACCGGAAAATCCGGGCGTACCTCGAGCAAGAATACTCGCCTGTACATCTTCAGCAAGGGGAATTTTACGCATATGGACATTTAGAATCTGCTCTCGACCGCGCACATCCGGTAAAGGCACTACGACTTGACGGTCAAAACGCCCCGGTCGTAATAAAGCCGCATCCAGTACGTCCGGACGGTTAGTTGCAGCAATGACAATAATACCTTCATTACCTTCAAAACCATCCATTTCCACCAGCATCTGGTTTAAGGTTTGTTCGCGCTCATCATTACCGCCGCCCATACCGGCACCACGCTGACGGCCAACAGCATCGATTTCATCAATAAAGATAATACAAGGCGCTGATTTTTTCGCCTGATCGAACATATCACGAACACGCGAAGCACCGACACCGACAAACATTTCCACAAAATCAGAACCGGAAATAGAGAAGAAAGGTACCTTAGCTTCACCGGCAATCGCCTTGGCAAGCAGTGTTTTACCTGTACCAGGAGGACCAACCAGCAAGACCCCGGTCGGAATTCGTCCGCCTAATTTTTGGAACTTAGTTGAGTCTTTCAGGTAATCAACAAGCTCTTCCACATCTTCCTTTGCTTCATCACAACCGGCAACATCGGCAAAAGTGGTTTTAATCTGGTCTTCACCCATCAGTTTGGCTTTGCTTTTACCAAATGACATAGCCCCGCCTTTACCGCCGCCCTGCATATTGCGCATAAAGAAGATCCAGACACCGATTAACAGCAGCATAGGGAACCAGGAAACAAACAGAGAAGCTAAGAAGCTGGTTTCTTCAGGAGGAGTGCCTTTAACTAAGACATCATTTTTAATTAAATCATTTAACAGATCATCATCGGGAGTTGGAATATAGGTAACAAATTTACTTTGATTACGCCTAACGCCGCGCACCTCTTGTTCGTTAATCACGACTTCCTGGATCTGCCCATGGCTAACTTCTTTCACAAATGTTGTGTAGTCTATTTGTGATTGTTTTGTTTCATCTACGCCAAAACCTTGGAACAGAGACATCAATACGACTGCGATAACTAACCACAATATCAGGTTTTTTGCCATATCATTCAAGATGTAAACCTCATGTTAATAAAAAAATTTAGATTATAGATTACTACAGTTTAAAACTGCCCGCTAGTAATTATCATTCAAGTGCATAGTTAGCAGTCATGAATATGACTGACTGCATATATTATTACTCTTTAAAGCCTGTCGCGACTAAATAGACTTCACGCGAGCGGGCACGAGAAGAATCGGGTTTACGTACTTTAACCGTCTTAAATAATTTCCGCACTTCAGCAATAAAAGTATCAAAGTCAGCGCCCATAAAGACTTTGACAATAAAGCTGCCCTCTTTCACTAATACAGAGCGGCACATATCAAGCGCCAGCTCAACTAAGTACATAGATTTAGGTTGATCCATCGCAGCGTTGCCACTCATATTAGGGGCCATATCAGAAAGCACCACGTCGACTTTATTCTCACCGATGCGCTTTAATAATGCATCCAATACCGCATCTTCACGAAAATCACCCTGCAAAAAGTCCACACCGGCAATCGAATCCATAGGTAAAATATCACAGGCTATCACCTTGCCATTCAAGCCGACGGTGTCAACCGCCCATTGTGACCAGCTGCCCGGCGCCGCGCCTAAATCAACAACCGTCATACCCGTGCGGATTAATTTATCTTTTTTATTAATCTCTTCCAGCTTAAAAACGGCACGTGAACGCAAGCCTTTTTTATTCGCCTCTTTGACGTAGAAGTCATTAACATGCTCCTGCATCCAACGTTTAGAGCTTGCCGAACTGCTTTTTTTCGCTGCTCCGGGCTTAATGTCGCCCGAATTAACTTTTTTACCCATGAATTTTTCCTCGGTATCGCCACTATCCAATTTATAAGCAGGATAAATAACAATCAAAATAGTAAAGGTTATTAATTAAGGGTAGAATGCCCGTTTTTCAACCCTTAATGAAAAGATATTTGTATGAAATTATCAAACAAACAGAAACAACACTTAAAAGGTCTTGCTCATCAGCTTAAACCTGTAGTGCTACTCGGCCAAAATGGCTTAACAGAAGGCGTGCTCGCAGAAATTGAGAATGCACTTAACTTCCATGAATTAATTAAAGTAAAGATTGCTACCGATGATAGGGAAATAAAGCAATTAATCATCGATGCCATCGTACGTGAAACAAAGGCACTTAATATTGCGAAAATTGGCCATATTGTGGTCTTGTTCCGCCCGAGCGAAAATAAAAAGATCGAACTACCACGTAAATAGTGATTAACTCCCTAGTGGTTTTATTCCGTGCGTACAAGTCAAAAATAAAAAGAGCGATCTGCCACCTAAGTAGTGATTAACCACCTGGTGGCTTTATTCCGTTCATCAATGCTAAAATTAAAAAGCCCAGTTTAACTGGGCTTTTTTATGGCATCTACCAGGCATATTATCCGAGGTATTCGACCTTGATAATTTCATATTCGATGGTACCACCCGGTGTTTCAATGGCAATTTCATCATCTAACATTTTGCCGATTAAACCCCGTGCAATAGGTGAATTGACGGAAATTAAATTTTGCTTAATATTCGCTTCATCGTCGCCAACAATGCGGTAGGTGACCTCTTCATCGGTATCGATATTCACAATAGTGACTGTTGAACCAAAAATAACTTTCCCTGTATTGGTCATTTTAGTGACATCAATAATCTGGGCATTAGATAATTTCGCTTCGATATCTTGTATTCGACCTTCACAA
>JBFGZH010000287.1:0-3587 GCA_041586895.1 Psychromonas sp.
ACAGTATCCGGGCCTTCTCTTAAGATAACCTTTTCCAGCTCTTGAGCAGCTAATTCACCATAGTTATCTACATTGCCAAATTGGCTTCTATATTCACAGCAATGCGGAAACTCAACAAACCCCGGAGCAAAGGGCCCATAGTGTGCGCGCCGCTCCTCCTGGCCGGTTGCACTTAAAGCTGCAATGGTTGTGCCGTGATAATCACGCTCACGGTATAAAATCTTATGCTTCTTACCGCCGTACTTTTGCTGCGCAATCTGGCGGACAATCTTAAATGCCTTTTCATTGGCTTCCGAGCCTGAGCTTGCATAATAGACCCGGCTCATTCCCGGCATCTTCTCTAACAGCTTTTCGGCAAATTCAGCCGCCGGCACAGTTCCTGCGGTACTGGCAAAAAAGTTCAGTTCCGCCAGCTGATCGCGAACCGCATCTGCTATCTCGGTACGGCCATAACCGACATTAACACACCATACACCACCGGAAGAGGCATCCAGGTAACTGTTACCTTTAGCGTCCCAAACACGCGACCCTTCGCCTTTTACCATCACCAGCGGATCTTGCTTATCCAAGACACTATGCTGACCTAAGTGATGCCAGACATGCTTACGATCCTTCTCTACTGTTGCTGCAATTGCTGATTCAAAACTGCCCATAACTCCCTCCTGGTAATCCGTATTATTAGCGACTCAGTAACCCTAACCGAAGTGGCAGATATTCCTTTAGCACCAGCATTGGTTATAAATGGATCCAGAAAATTAACCAGTAACGTTTTTAAGCACAAGGATAGATCCAGCATGGCCTTAAGCCATCCTGGTGTTAATAGGAAGAAGTTGTGGCGAGCGCCATATTCACAGGCTAGCAAGTGCGGCGCGGCCGCGTTTATAAACGACTCTCTTTGGCAGCAAACTCGGCAACCCTTGGCTGCTGCGGTTTATGTCCCTGACTCACCAGCACACCGGCAAAAACAATAAGAATACTGATCAGTGCATGGCTATTATGCACAGCCGGTAACTCGACAAAAAACAGAAACGGCGCGAAAAACAGGGTACCGCTCAGCCCCTGCAGGGCAATCAAGGATAACGGCGAGTAACGCGTGGCCAGATGCTTAACACTGACAGAGTCATAAGCGGCACAGAGCATAGCTAAAAACTCTAAAAAATTCCCCAGCACAGGATTAACAGCATGCTCTGAACCTGGCGAAACAAAAGTTAATAAAATTCCACCGCCAATGTACAGGCTAAAAGCGATAAAGGAACTCCCCCACAGGAAAGCAGCAATCAACAAACACAAACTGGCTGGCACAATAAGTTTTTAAGTATCAATTACTTGCATAGTTTAACGCTAACATTTCTGACACTATTGTTAAGCCTTTACAGGGATCGGCAGGCAAAAAAAAACCTCTTTGCAAAATCAAATGCAAAGAGGCTAAAACAAGGAAGAACTAAGAAAAAACTATGAAATTTAATCAGTTCACTAAGTTAGTCCACGGCAAATTTAAAAAGTTCACCATTATTTAAATTAAATTAAAATTAATGTGCTTCATCCCAGTTATCGCCAACCCCGGCATCGGCAATCAGCGGCACATCCAAATCAGCGGCGGCAGCCATAATAGCTTGAATCTCCTTGATATAGGCCTCGACACACTCCTCTTTGACCGCAAAGACCAGTTCATCATGCACCTGCATCAGCAACTGCACCGTCCCCGGCGGCTGCTCCTTGACCCAGGCCGCCATAGCAATCATCGCCGCTTTAATAATATCCGCAGCCGTGCCCTGCATCGGCGCATTAATCGCCGCGCGTTCAGCGGCCTTTTTCAACATGGCGTTGCGCGATTTAATATTGGGCAGCTGCAAACGGCGCCCGAGAATGGTTTCCACATAGCCTTTTTCATGCGCCAGGCTGCGCGTCTCCTCCATATAGGTCTGTACGCCGGGATAACGGCTAAAGTATCTATCTATATATTGCTGCGCTTCCTGACGGCTGATATTGAGCTGTTTGGCCAGGCCAAAGGCACTCATGCCATAAATCAGGCCGAAATTAATGGCTTTGGCGCGCCGGCGCTGCTCGCTGCTGACCTCTTCAAGGGCCACCGCAAAGACTTCCGCCGCCGTTGCTTTATGAATATCCTGACCGCTGGAGAAGGCAGTCAATAAACCTTTATCCTGAGAAAGGTGCGCCATAATCCGCAGTTCAATCTGACTGTAATCGGCAGCCACTATCTTATAACCCGGTTGGGCGATAAAAGCCTGACGAATGCGCCGCCCTTCGGCACTGCGGATGGGAATATTCTGCAGATTCGGATCGCTTGATGATAAACGTCCGGTCACAGTACCCGCCTGATGATAAGAGGTATGCACACGCCCGGTTTTACTGTTGACCATTTTCGGGAGTTTATCGGTATAGGTTGATTTCAGTTTACTCAAGCCACGGTGCTCAATAATCAGCTTGGGCAACGGATAAGTAAGCGCCAACTCCTGCAGCACCTCTTCCGCTGTGGAAGGTGCGCCTTTGGGCGTTTTCTTAAGCACGGGCAACTGCAGCTCATCAAATAAAATGCTCTGCAGCTGTTTTGGCGAGCCTAAATTAAACACCTTGCCGGCTTCTTTATAAGCCGCTTCTTCCAGCGCTAACAAACGTTCGGCAATTTCATTGCTCTGCTCGGCAAGCAGCTTAGCGTCAATCTCGACACCGCCACGTTCAATATCGGAAAGCACGCTTAATAAGGGCAGTTCAATATCAGTGAAAAGGTTAAGCAAGGCCGGCGATGCCTGCAGCTGCTCAAACAGATGCAGGTGTAAACGCAGGGTGATATCGGCATCTTCAGCGGCATAGGGAGCGGCTTCTTTAATGGCAATCTGGTTAAAGGTCAGCTGTTTTTTACCCTTACCGGCAATCTCCTCAAAGGAGATACATTTATGACCCAGATATTTAAGCGCCAGGCTGTCCATATCATGCTTGCCGGTACTGTCGAGCAGGTAAGCTTCGAGCATGGTATCAAAGTGAATGCCCTGTAATTCAATACCATGATTTAATAACACGCTGCGATCATATTTTAAATTCTGGCCAACTTTATGACATGCAGGATTTTCCAGCAAAGGCTTTAACTGCGCCAGGGTATCGGTAAGGTCGAGCTGTTTCGGCGCATCAATATAATCGTGCGCCAGCGGCAGATAAGCCGCCTCAATCACAGGCGCGTCATCGCTGCCGATATTGCTCTGCAGCGCAAAAGACAAACCGACGATTTCAGCCTGCATATAATCTAAACTGGTTGTTTCAGTATCCACGGCAAACAGCGGTGCATTCTCGAGTTTTTTAATCCACTGCCGTAACTGCCCCGGCGTATAGATGGTTTTATAAGCACTGCGGTCGATCAGCGAAGCAGGCGCGGCTGACGGCTTGTCCTGTGCGCCAGTTTGCTCACCATGCATTTTTTTGCCATCCAGCATCGCCGCCAACCAACGTTTAAATTCCAGCTTACCGAATAAGGCGATCAGGGCATCGGTATCCTGCTCTTTATGGGTAAAGTCTGCATAGCTTTCAGAGAGCTCGACATCAGTCTTGATGGTTGCCAGCTGATAGGAAAGGCG
>JBFGZH010000288.1:0-3569 GCA_041586895.1 Psychromonas sp.
AACACTCCATTTCCTGATGTTTTTTGATTTATCAATTGCCTTTCGCTTTGATAAATATAACTGTCTTGTATTTGTGATTGCCTGGCTGATTTTTTGAGTAATGCCTCAAAAATGTCAATAAAATTGTAGACGTATAATTTACATTGTGGTAAAGGAGGGTGTTGTTTGCGAATATTAAAAACACTTGCTTATTTCTTCAATTTTTATTCAATTTGTTGATTAAAAGGTACTTTTTAGGCTTTTAAGGGGATTTGTAAATAATAGCTCTGGCCATAAATCTTGGCGTTTTTTATTATTTTTTATAAAGTAAATATTATTTCTTGTGTTGTTTTTATAATTTAAAATCAATACATTGCCTTTCTTAATGAAACTGGATGTATACCATTAAGTGTCAAAAAAATAGCTTTTTTGTATTGATTCAGTAAAAAGATATTTATCCTATTAATACTTGATATATATCCATACAGTTATTGTGTACTTGATAGCTCTATTTTAATGATATAATCGCCGGCTGATTTATTTGCCGGAGTGTTTATGAATCAAAACCATACTATTACACCTATGATCTCCGAAGAGGAGCTTCAACTGCGCATTGCAGAGATGGCTTTTGCAATTAATCAGCGTTATTAAGGAAAGCGATTTCCTTGTAGTGATTGGTTTACTGCGTGGATCGGCTATCTTTTTAGCTGATTTAGTCCGCTTGCTGACTGTTCCTGTGGTATTAGGTTTTATGGCCACTTCAAGTTATGGCCATGGTACCGATAGCTGTGGTGAGGTGAAAATATTAAAGGAGCTTGATAAGAGATCCATGGGCGTGATGTGTTGATTGTTGAAGATATTATCGATACCGGCAATACTTTAAAGAAAATTAAAGAGATGTTGCTGCTGCGCGACCCAAAATCTTTGCCATCTGTACCTTACTGACTCAACCGTCCCGGCGTGAAGTCGACGTGGCTGTGGATTGGCAAGGTTTTTCTATAGAGGACAAATTTGTTGTCGGTTATGGCATAGATTACGGACAACTTTATCGTAACCTGCCTTATATCGGCTTCGTGAGTTTTAATGAATAAGGCTGAAAACAGCATGTATGCAATTGAATTAGAGAATATAAGTAAAACCTACAAAGGTGGTGTAAAGGCATTAAAAGGGCTCTCTTTGCAGGTTAAGAAGGGGGACTTCTATGCCTTGCTAGGTCCGAACGGTGCAGGTAAGTCAACCACAATCGGCATTATTTCATCGCTGATTAATAAAAGTGCCGGGCGAGTTAAAATCTTCGCTTATGATCTGGATACGCAGCTTGAACAAGCTAAAAGCCAAATTGGTTTAGTCCCTCAGGAGTTTAACTTCAACCAGTTTGAACCACCGATCCAGATCCTGGTCAATCAGGCCGGTTATTACGGTATAAAACGCAAAGAAGCTTATATTCGCGCAGAAAAATACCTCAGACAGTTAGATCTCTGGGAAAAACGTCACGAGCCTTCCCGTGAGCTCTCAGGTGGTATGAAGCGCCGCTTAATGATTGCCCGCGCCCTGATGCATCAGCCTAAACTGCTTATTTTGGATGAACCGACTGCCGGGGTGGATATTGAAGTGCGCCGCGCCATGTGGGATTTTTTAAAGCAGATCAACAGTGAAGGGGTGACCATTATTTTAACCACCCATTACCTGGAAGAGGCGGAAATGCTTTGCCGTAATATCGGTATTATTGACAAGGGGAGCCTGGTTGAAAATACCAGTATGAAAGCCTTATTAGCACAACTTGACAGTGAAACCTTTATTTTAGATATCGATAAGCCGGCTCAGTTATCAAGTGGTGATCATTTTACAGTCAGCGCTATGGATGAGCATAGATTAGAGATTGAATTAAATAAAAAGCAATCCTTAAACCATGTTTTTGCAGAGTTAACCGCGCAGGGAGTACATGTCAAGAGCTTGCGTAATAAAGCCAACCGCTTAGAAGAGCTGTTTATTGAGTTGCTAAAAAAAGGGAGTGCAAATGATTAATTTTAAATATGCAGTCGCGTTAAAAAGTCTCTGGATCAAAGAGACAAACCGCTTTTTACGGATATGGATACAGACGCTTTTTCCGCCGGTGATCACTATGAGTCTGTATTTTGTTATCTTTGGCAACTTAATCGGCTCGCGTATTGGTGAGATGAGCGGTTTCAGCTATATCTCTTTTATCGTACCGGGTTTAATTATGATGTCGGTGATCACTAACTCCTATTCCAATGTTGCCTCATCCTTTTTCAGTGCTAAATTTCAACGTAATGTCGAAGAGCTACTGGTTGCCCCTGTGCCTAATTATATTATCATTTGGGGATATATCGGTGGGGGAGTTGCCCGTGGTTTAATGGTTGGCTTCCTGGTGACCTGCGTATCGCTGTTTTTTGTTGAGCTGCAGATCTTTAATCTTCCTATACTGATCTTAAGTGTGGTCTTTACCTCTATTTTATTCTCTCTGGGCGGCCTGCTGAATGCTATCTTTGCCCGTACTTTTGACGATATCAGTATTATTCCGACCTTTGTGTTAACGCCGCTGACTTATCTGGGCGGAGTGTTTTATTCTATTACCCTGTTGCCTGATTTCTGGCAGGGGGTTTCCCACTTTAATCCGGTGTTTTATATGATCAATGCATTTCGCTATGGCTTTCTCGGCGTTGCCGATGTCTCGCTGCTGTGGTCTTTTTCTGTGATTGCGACTTTTATTGTCCTGCTTTACAGTCTTGTCATGTTATTACTGAAAAATGGGGTGGGTATTCGCTCATGAGTGAATTAGGCAATTCAAGAGTTATCGTTTCTAACCAACAAGGCTTGCATGAACAGCTCGATGAAGTCGTGCTAAAGCATTTAAAGCATACCTTTCGTAAGCCTTATCAGCAGCATACGCTGGATGCCTTTAAAAAGACTGAAAAGTGGGTGGAACAGCAGGGTAAGCCGGTTATTTTTGACTCTTGTTGCGGTGTCGGCGAGAGTACTTATCACCTGGCTAAAAAACATCCTGAAGCGATTGTCTTAGGCCTGGATAAATCAGCGGATCGCCTGGCCAGGCATCCGCAATCTGTCGCTGATAATTACCGCTTACTGCAGGTCAATCTGAATGATTTCTGGCGCTTGGCCGTAGATGCAAACTGGCAGTTGAGCCACCATTACCTGCTTTACCCGAACCCCTGGCCAAAAGCCAAACATCTGCAACGCCGCTGGCATGGCAGTGCGGTTTTTCCAGCTATTTTACAGCTTGGCGGTGAATTAGAGCTGCGCAGCAACTGGTTTACCTATGTCCATGAATTTGCCCGCGCATTAGAGCTTGCCGGTCACAGCTGTGACGTTACAGAGTATCAGAGTGAGCAGGCCATTACTCCCTTTGAGCGCAAATATTGGGCCAGCGGGCAGAAGTCCTTACGCCTTATTGCAAGGCTCTAATTGAATGCTTTATTGAATGCTTTAAGATATAAAAAAACCCGATAACATAGATCGGGTTTTTTATGTGCTTATTGTGACGATTAAGCCACTTGCACCGGCACATCTTTGCTGGTGCGGACAATATTATTCTGCGCATCTAAATATAC
>JBFGZH010000289.1:0-3550 GCA_041586895.1 Psychromonas sp.
ACAAGCACCTATGGTCGTTAATTGGAAGGAACGGCAGCAGGTTATTATTGACTGTTTGGGAGGAAGTTACAGGCAAGTTTATTCTTAAAACAGGTGCGGAATACCAGATATTTTTAAATGTAGTATGCGCCTTGAGTGCTTATATTAGCCCTTTGAGGGCGCCCTCAAATATACCTTTGGCTCTGGCGGAAGTAATTTAACGTACATATTTCATTGAATTTAGTTGCTTATTTTTTAAAGTATAAGAAAGCTATTACAGGGAATCCTGCCTGCTCAGATCTGTTTTGATGTGATCCACATTGCGCAGGTTGGCTTTCCAGCCGATATCGAACAAATCACCAATCAACGGGATGCTACCTATGACCGTATCGACCACAACATTTTTGGTCATTCTAAGCAAGGTACGTTTGCGCACACCTAAGCGATACCCCTGGTAAATAATGAAGCAGGAAAGGGCTCCGGTAGTGACATCTCCGACCCCGGGAATAAGGCCTATTAGGCTGTCTATGCCGAGGCGGATAGGCGTACCGGGAATGCGGAAACTATTATCCAGCCAGCCAGCCAGCCGATCTAGGTGACGTGTTTGATATGTGACCTCGTTAAATCCCACCGTGTCGTTTCCACTGGTATTGAGGTTCGTTTTTGCGGGCATTTATGGCCTTATATTCATTTTTTTAAAATGATGTAGAGGGCATGAATGATCCCTGGCAGGTAACCCAAGAGGGTAAGCAGAATATTTATCCAGAAGTGCAGGCCCAAACCGACCTGTAAAAATACTCCGACGGGCGGCAAAAAAATGGCCAATAAAATTCTGATGATATCCATAAGAAGCCCCTTGAAGTTCATTAGTGGTTAATTAAAATAATAGGAGGAATAAAGGATAATTCAAGATCATCAGGGGGGCTTTAATCGCTTCCTCTTTAAATTCTCCTGTATAAGTATTAATTTTTCTTTTTTGTCATCGCATGTGGTTTTTAGCCAAACTCGGAAAATTCGGGACACCCATAAGTTTATTGTAAACAAACCAAAAACTTATGATTTTAAATTTTTGGGTGTCCCAAACTTTGTGTTAGAGCTCTTCACCATTACTGTGAATGACTTTCTGGTACCAGTAAAAGCTGTCTTTTTTATAGCGTTTCAGCTCTTTTTCGTTCTCTTCATCGCGATCCACATAAACAAAACCGTAGCGCTTGGCATAACCATTGAGCCAGCTAAAGAGATCCTGGAAAGACCAGGTACAATAGCCTATCACTTCACAACCATCGGCAATCGCTTGGTCAATAGCAATGATATGCTCTTTTAGAAAGTTAATACGGTAATCATCGTGTACTTTACCCTCTGCTGTTAAAGTATCAAAAGCACCTAAGCCATTTTCACTGATAAGAATAGGTAAACCATAACGTGATGCAATGCGCCGCAGTGAAACGCGCAGGCCATTGGGGTCAATCGCCCAGTTCCAGTCGGTCATAGTTAAATAGTCATTATCGGCACGGGCATAAAGGCTATCGGTTGGAATGCTTTGCACATCTGATACCACTGAAACCTGCGCGGCATTACCTGCCTGCACGGTTTCCTGTTTCTGATTGGGATCATTATAAGTTGATGACTGATAATAGTTGACCCCCATAAAGTCACAAACACCTGCTTTTAATAATGCTTTATCACCTTCCTGGAAATCGATGCTGAGCCCTAAATTTTCCAGTAATTTCAGGCCAATTTGTGGGTATTCCCCTTTGCCATAAACATCCATCCATAGGAAGTTTTCAATTTCCTGTGCATTTTCCATGGCAATGACATCTTCCGGTTTTTCACTTTTAGCATAAGCTGGGGAATAAGCAAAACTAGCGCCCATTTGCCCGGGAATCTGCATCTCTCTAAATAACTTAATGGCGCTGGCATTGGCTAAACTGGCAATATGGTTGGCATTTAGAAAACGCTGGTAGTTAGAGACTTTCGGTGGGTGTAGTTTTTTTACATAACCGAGACCAATAAAAATGTTTTGTTCATTTAAAGACACCCAATATTTTACCTTGCTGCCATACTCTTTATATAACAAAGCACAGAATTGCGTGAAGTCATTAATAATTTCCCGGCTTTCCCAGCCGCCATATTGATCCTGTAATGCCTGTGGTAAATCCCAGTGATAAATAGTAAGAATCGGCTCAACGCCACATGCAATCAGTTTATCGATCACTTTATGGTAAAACTCAATGCCTTTTTCATTAATGGTGCGTCCATCGGGCATGATTCTCGGCCAGGAGACGGAAAAACGGTAGGCATTGAGTCCCATCTCCTTCATCAGTTCAATATCTTCCTCAAATTTGTTGTAGAAGTCGATGGCGACTTCACCGGTGGAGTTTTTAAAGGTGTTACCCGGTATTTGTGAATAGCTGTCCCAAATAGAGGGGCCTTTACCGTCTTGACTTGCTCCGCCTTCAATCTGGTAAGCCGCGGAAGCGCTTCCCCATAAAAAATCATCTTGAAATGGCATGCTGTTTTCCTAATTTACTATTGCGTGAATGGTTAAGTTGAGCTGACTGTTGGTGCTGCAAAGGTGCACTGTGCTGCTAAATAAATGCATAAAACAGATTAAATGAAACCGGTTTCTTAACAATTGAAATAGCTTTTTTTCTTGAGCTTTATCACGCTGCCTAGGGGGATTTAAAAGGTTAATGTGACCACTCTCACAAAAAGGTGTTGCAGTGAGTTGCTGAAAAATACAAGGTTAAAAATAAAGCAAAATATGGAGGTGCGACTTCAGCCCGCTGTGATTGATTGTCGTTTTAGTTGTAACTTGGGTCGCGGTTCAGCCGCGTTGTTATTTGCTGTTTGTTTTCTGGCTATATTGAAGTTAAAGCCCTTGTATGCCGCAGCAGAGGCTGTGATTTTGGCTCAAAAAGGCTGTGGGGATTGCTCAGATTGTTGTTGCGAGGTGATACTTAGTGGTTAAACAGCCTGCAGTATATAGAAGCTGTATCCATAATCCTGGTGATGCTTTTTGAACAATTGCATCTCTTCTTGGGTCTCGTTAATAACAGCCTGCATGACGCTGTCGCGACTGTCTTGGCGTTTTCGCATATTCTCGCTCAGCGGCTGGTAGTAATTATCCCACCAGGCTTGGCTGGGGAGGCGAAATATGCCCAGCAGCTTAAATCCTGCGGTCTTGATTAAGTCACTATTCTGGGATTTATTGCTGATGGCCGGATAAGCACTTTTCATATATTGGCTGACTATTTCCGGCGGCTGCGTTGTAAAGTAATTCATCTCTGACAGCACGGCGATGCCGTTCACTGCCAGCCAGGGGCGCCATTCTCTTAATGCGCAGGCAAAGCCGATATGGTAGGCCGCGCCTTCTGACCAGAGCAGATCCAGGCTGGCCGGTGGCCAGTTCAGCTTGCCCATATCCGATTGAATGATTTCGATTAGATTTTCCAGACCCTGCTGTTTGGCCCGCTCCTGCAGCTCTGTTAAGAATTCAGCAGAGAAGTCGACTGCTTTGACTCGTACTCTATAGTTTTCAGCAAGCAGTAAGGCCCCCGCACCCGTACCG
>JBFGZH010000290.1:0-3503 GCA_041586895.1 Psychromonas sp.
ACCAGTTTCCGGGTATAAAGTAGGTGCTGATCTGCATGCCAAAAAGCAGGGACAGCTGCGGTAAGATCATCGGCAGGGCAATCAGCCAGGCAGGCAGCTGGCGCTGATATTTCTGCCGATATTCAAGGCAGGCAATGGCCAGAAGCAACGCACAAAGGCTGCTTAGCAGCGCCAAACTGATGCTGTTAGCGGAAAGCTCGAGTAGGGATAACGACTCCTGCTGCCAGAAACGCAGGCTATAGCTTGTCGGCAACAGATTAGGAAAACGCCAACGCTGGGCGAACGACCACAATAATAAAAGCACGATAGCGATAACAGAAACGCCAACCAATGGCGTGTAGAGCAGATAATGACGCCTTGACGCTGTGGCCCGGCTCTGCGCAGCGTGCGCCCCTGCCACTTGCCACTGCCGGCAATAGCGCAATAGATACCATTCTAACGCCCTGATAAGCGCCAGTATAAAGAGTGCGATAGACAACAGAAGCAGCGCGCCGACAGCGGCTCGCGGCAGCAGACTCAAATCCGGATCATTAAACCATTGCCAGACTAATACTGACAGCGTCACCGGCCGCGATGGTCCCAGAATCAGAGCCACATCAACGACTGAGCAGCCATAGGCTGCAACGGCAAAGATAGGCAGCCTGATCGCCGGAAGCCACTGTGGCAGAATCACCTTTAACCAGGCTTGCTGATGGCTATAACCTAAAGCGGATGCCACTGAGAGCAGCTGCGTGACTTTGATTTGCTGCAGTACGGCGATACTCATTAACAGTAAAAACGGCGTCTCTTTAATGGCCAGTGCAAGCAGCAGCCCAACACCATATTGATCGCCAATAATACTGAACCAACCGTCAGTATTAACCCCCAACGCTTCCAGCATACGAAAAAACCAGCCGGTTGAAGAAAAGGTAAAGGCAAAGCCGATAGCAAAAGCAATATGCGGCATGGCCAGCATAGGCGAAAGCGACAGCTCGATACGCTGCCAGTAAGGTGAATGCCAGTACTGCCTAAGCAGCAAAAAACAAAACACAACGGCTAAGGCGGTGCTGCCTAATCCAGTCAATAGCGTCAGTAATACTGAGTGAAATAACCCCGGCCAGGCGGCAACCAGGGCAAATGCACTGGTATTAGGCGTCAGCATGGCTAATGACGGCAACCATGAAAAAGCAGGTAAAATAAGGCCTAATACGCCGGGAATAAAGGGCAGTGCGCAAATAAGCAGGGTAATAAAGTAGAGCGCACGGATCATTGCCTGCCCAACATTGGTAAAAGCATCAACAACGCCCCTGATAATCAGTTAGCATAACGTTTTTGCCACTCCAGCTCTAACGCGGTCTGCCAGCTTGGATGCGGCTCGGCAATCGATTTATAGAGTGAAAAGCCCTGCGCTGCGCTTTTCTGTGCTGTGGCATTGAAGTTTAATACCGATGGATCGCCCCAAATACGTGCATCGGCTTTACGCTGCTGAGCTTCCGGGCTTAATAAAAAGTTAATGGCAACCAGCGCCCCCGCTTTTGCAGAAGCGTTCCATGGTATCGCCAAAAAGTGGATATTGGATAATGCGCCCTGCGCAAAGGCGTATGTCTGCGCCGTTTCCACCAGCTTTCCATGTTCAATCGCTGCATTCGCAGCATTGGGATTAAAGGTGATGGCCAGCAGCAGCTGCCTGTCATCGAGTAACTGAATAGTTTCACTGCTTCCTGATGGAAAACGTTTGCCCTGTTGCCATGAGAGCGCATGCAGCTTATCTAAATAGGCCCACAATGGCGCTGTCACCTGGGCAAATTTACTCTGTTCTGTATCGCTATTAATGGCTTGATAAAGTGCTTCCGGATTATCGGTCAACTCGAGTAAAGCCGCCTTTAAAAAGCTGCTGCCATGAAACTCAGGCGGCTGAGGGTAACTGACTTTACCAGGAAAAGATTCCGCCAGGCTCAATAATTGTGCAAAATTCTTCGGCGGATTACTTAACCTCTGCTTATCGTAAATAAATACCAGCTGACCGACACCCCAGGGTGCCTCAAGCCCTTCCGTCGGCTCGGTAAAGTCTTCATAAACAGGAAGGCTTTTATCCACCCACTGCCAATTAGGTAACAGCTCAGTAAACGGGCCGTAAAGCAGCTTATTTTGTTTCAGAGAGCGAAAGTTTTCACCATTGATCCAGAGCAGATCAACACTACCGCCGGTTTCCTTACCCGCTGTTTTTTCTGCCAGCAAACGTTGGGTTGTTTCGGCAATATCGGCAACCTTGATATGTTGCAATGTCACGCCATATTCAGCCTGCAGCCGTTTATTCGCCCAGCGCAGATAGGCGTTGATCTCCTGGCTTCCCCCCCAGGCATTAAAATAGACCGTTTGTCCCTGTGCTTTATTGACTGTTTCCTGCCACTGCGCTGCAGGGCTGCTAGCAGCGGTCGCCAGTGCCGGGGTGAAACTGATTGCCAGTGAGAGCAGCCATCCGCAAAATAATTTTTTCATTACTTAGATATCCTTTTCTTTTTTCGCCATCTTATCAGAAAAACTACTGTCAGCGGCAGCCTTTGTATTTACGCAATGACTTGCTTTATCTTTACGCATCCAGGCATGATATTTTTCAACCCAAGCGAGTACATTTTTCGGCGCATTTGCCTGCTTCCACACGCCCGCCGTATATTTTACCGCTTCACTCATCGTCGGATAGGGATGAATCGTTGCCAAAATCTTATTTAAACCAAGACCATGGCGCATCGCCAGGGTAAATTCAGCGAGCAGCTCTCCGGCATTACTACCGACTATGGTCGCTCCGAGAATTTTGTCTTTGCCTTTCGGCGTAATAACTTTAATAAAACCACGATCTTCACCATCGGTGATCGCCCGATCAAGATCATCAATACCATAGCTGACCACCTCATAAGCAATCCCCTGCGCAATTGCTTCTTTTTCGTTGATGCCCACCCGCGCCAGCTCTGGTGAGGTATAGGTCGCAGCAGGTAAAACCGAGTAATCTGCTTTGAATTTTTTAAACTGGCCAAACAGGCCATTAACGGCCGCGTACCATGCCTGATGCGCTGCAGCGTGGGTTAACTGAAATGGACCGGCCACATCGCCAACAGCAAAAATATTAGCGTATTTTGTCTGCAGATATTGATTGACCTGCACCGTTCCCCGCTCGTTTGTGCTGATCCCCAGTTTTTCCAGACCAAAACCCTGCACATTAGCCACACGGCCCAATGCCAGCAGCACGGCATCAAATTCCACAATCACTTGTTTATTGTTAATATCCAGATAAGCGCGTTGTACATTCTTTCCATCATTGCCCGTGACAGACTCAAAGCGCATCGCTTTATGGCCAAGAAGAATATTCACGCCATCCGCCTGCATACTCTGCCTGACCAGTTCGGCAGCCTCCGCATCTTCACGGATCAATAACTGCTCCGCCATCTCCACTAAGGTCACTTCGCTGCCCAAGCGGCTAAAGCTTTGTGCCAGTTCACAACCGATAGGCCCACCGCCTAACACTAATA
>JBFGZH010000291.1:0-3490 GCA_041586895.1 Psychromonas sp.
CAATACAAAGGAGAGTCATATGAGTGGTAAGGATACAGGGGCACCAAAGAGCGCCGGCTTTTGGGGGCGACTCGAGTTGTGGAAAAAAATACTTGTGGGTATGGTGCTTGGCTGCATTGTCGGTGTGGCCATGGGACCGGATGCTGTCATACTTAAGCCGATTGGCACCTTGTTTATCAATGCAATCAAGATGTTGATTGTTCCTCTGGTGTTCTTTTCCCTGATTGTTGGTGTTACTTCCATGCAGGATACCAATAAAATGGGACGCATCGGCTTGAAGGCGATCATCTTATACCTATCGACGACCGCTGTTGCTATCAGTATCGGCCTTGGTTTTGCAGCCATTTTCGGTCCGGGTGAAGGCCTTAATATGGTCATTTCTGATACCGGTGCCGTTGCCAAAGAAGCGCCGCCGCTGGTACAGACATTATTGAATATTATTCCTAAAAATCCCGTCGGTGCTTTAGCGACAGGTAACATCTTACAAATTATCGTATTTGCACTGGGCCTGGGTATTTCATTAACACTGGTTGGCGAAAAGGCGAAGCCGGCTATTGCTATGTTTGAAAGCTTAGCTGAAGCTATGTACAAGCTGACCGAAATCGTGATGAAACTGGCTCCCTATGGTGTATTTGGTTTAATGGCCTGGGTATCAGGTAAATTCGGTATTGAAATATTGCTGCCTCTGATCAAGGTGATTTCTGTCGTTTATCTTGGCAGCCTGGTGCATGTCTGTGTCTTCTACACAGGTATGATCACTTTCATTGCTCGTTTAAATCCGATTCGTTACCTGAAAGGCTTAGCAAATCCGGCAGCCGTTGCCTTTACCACCACCAGTAGCTCAGGTACCCTACCGGCAACGATTAAGGCATCTCGTGAAGAGATGGGCGTATCTAAAGGCGTAGCAAGCTTTGTGCTGCCATTAGGTGCAACTATCAATATGGATGGTACGGCACTTTACCAGGGGGTATGCTCTCTTTTCATTGCGCAAGCATTTGGCATTGAGTTAGAGATGTCGGACTTTATTCTGATTGTTATGACATCAACGCTGGCATCAATCGGTACCGCCGGTGTTCCGGGTGCAGGCTTAATTATGCTTTCCCTGGTATTGACCACGGTAGGACTGCCGATTGAAGGTTTGGCTATCGTTGCCGGTATTGACCGTATTCTGGATATGGCAAGAACCAGTGTTAATGTCTGTGGCGATCTGATGGTAACCACACTTATCGGTAAAAGTGAAAATGAACTGGATGAAGAAGTGTATAACTCGGAAAAACCTGAGGCTGAATTAAAAACAGCATAAACTTTTGTCTATTCCCGATTATACCAAGGCAGATAAACACTATGTTTCTCTGCTTTTTTATTTTCCAGCAGCGCTGGCCTCCCTTATTAACTTTTATTTAACAATTTAAAAGATATTAATATCAATATTAGAGGATAAAGCAGTTAATTAAACCTGATTAATTTTTATTCTTGGTGCAAAAAACTAAAAAAAGCACCGAAGCTGTGCACCATTCTTAACCTAAGCCAGCCGACAAGGCATGGCAAACACCCCTTAGCAGAGAATAAGGGCGAGTAAACGGCTAAAAAACAGTCGAATAGCGGCATTTTTTTCTTTTCAACTCAAAATATTTTTTTTGGCATAGGCCTTGCTTTGTTTGCTGTAGACCTTGCTTTTAGTAAGGAAAAAATATCTACCAGGAGGCCAACATGGCAACAATAATTGATTTTTTAAACGGTATTATCTGGAGCCCAGCACTGATTTTTTTATGTCTGGGTGCCGGACTCTACTTTTCGATACGCACACGTTTTATGCAGGTTCGTGGTTTTAAAGAGATGCTGACCCTGATGTTTAAGGGTGAAAAATCCCCTTCGGGTATCTCTTCATTTCAGGCATTAGCCATGTCCCTTTCCGGTCGTGTCGGCACGGGTAATATCGCCGGTGTTGCAACCGCAATCGCTTATGGTGGACCCGGTGCGGTATTCTGGATGTGGGTGGTGGCCTTTCTAGGCGCATCCACGGCTTACGTTGAATCAACGCTCGGTCAGATCTACAAAGAGAAGGATGACAACGGTCAATATCGTGGCGGACCGGCTTTTTATATTGAGAAAGCGATGGGCATGAAATGCTACGCATGGGTTTTCGCTGTCGCCACAGCCGTTGCTACCGGCGTTTTTCTACCCGGTGTACAGGCCAACAGCATCGCTTCCGGTGTTGAAAACGCCTGGGGCATTACCCCGACTATCACGGCGATCGTAATTGTTATCGGTCTTGCCGCTATTATCTTTGGTGGTGTTCGCCGTATCGCTGCTTTTGCCCAAGTCGTTGTTCCTTTTATGGCGCTTGCTTATATTCTGATCTCAGTGATCATTGTGGCGATGAACGCCGAGCTTATTCCGGATATGCTGGCACTGATCATCGACAATGCATTAGGCTTTGATGCCGGCTTTGGCGCTATGATTGGTATGGCGATTATGTGGGGTGTGAAACGCGGCGTCTATTCAAACGAAGCGGGTCAAGGTACTGGGCCTCATCCTGCAGCAGCGGCTGAGGTATCTCATCCTGCCAAGCAGGGTTATGTACAAGCCTTCTCTGTCTATATTGATACGCTGTTTGTCTGTACGGCAACGGCATTTATGATCCTGGCGACCAACAGCTATAACGTTCATGGTGCAGACGGCAGTATGTTACACCAGGGTCTGGCGGGTATCAGTGCAGGTCCGGGCTATACGCAGGCGGCTGTTGAGTCGGCACTACCAGGGTTTGGTGCAAGCTTTGTCGCGCTGGCACTGATGTTCTTCTCTTTCACCACTATGCTTGCTTACTACTATATGGCAGATTCTAATATCGCCTACATTAACCGTAAGGTCAGTCGTCCCTGGTTAACCGTGGTGATGAAGGTGTTCTTTTTAGTAGCAGTAGCTTACGGCACAATGCACAGCGCAGGCGTTGCCTGGGGCTTAGGCGATGTCGGTGTCGGCCTGATGGCATGGCTGAATATTGTCGCCATTATTATTCTGCAGAAACCCGCGCTGGCCTGCTTGAAAGATTATGAAGCACAGAAGAAAGCCGGCTTAGATCCTGTCTTTGAACCGGAAAAACTGGGGATCAAAAATGCACAGTTGTGGAATGAGATTAAGGCGCGTAATGAAGCCGATAGCAAAGCAGCTAAAGCGGCTGATGCTGACAGTGATCTCGTATCCTATCCAGATGCCGCAACCGCAGAGCTGCGCAGCTAAATCACTAGTATCTTCTCAATAAAGAAATGATGAGTTGATTATCTGTCATTCAGGCCTTCGCTTGTAGGCTAATGGTTGTAACTCTTAATGGGAGTTACGCCCTTGACAGCGTGTAAGCGATGAAAAACCGAAACGCAGTTTCGCAGTTCGAGACAGCTATGCTCTTTGCACAGCCAAAGAAAAGTAACCAAAAGAAAAGCTGCCCAAGCCATTTTTTGATCTTGCAGTGAACAAGCACTTTTTAACGCAC
>JBFGZH010000292.1:0-3488 GCA_041586895.1 Psychromonas sp.
ACTTTCATAACAGGCACCTCCTATGATCAGGTTTAGTCAATTATTAAGGTTCTAGCAAAAACCCTTCTTGTCGTTAATAGCATCCTAGCTATAGATTATCCAATAGAATAACCTTAAAATACTGAACAGCTAGGCTAAAGCCGAGGCCCTTTCAGACAGCTGATAACCGCTTTTGAACTTCAGTCCGCCTTGTTTTTAAGCTATGGGTGGATGGTGATGGATAAACAGTGAATAGTGAACAGTAAATGGTGAATGGTAACTCATTACTCATCAGGGCTAAAGCTCTCCGCAATAAACAAGTGAATGATATTGAATGAATAAAGATAAGATACAAGAGCTGGATACACTCGGCTTACGTTGCCCGGAGCCGGTGATGATGGTTCGCAAAACAGTGCGTAAAATGCAGGCAGGCGAACTTTTAACTGTTATTGCCGATGATCCTGCGACTACCCGTGATATACCGAGCTTTTGCCGGTTTATGGAGCACACCCTAATTGAAGCTGATACTGAACAGGCACCTTATCGGTATCTGATCCGTAAAGGTGCTTAACTGCACTCTAAAAAGCCCCACAGTCTTTTTGAGCTAAAATTACAGCTCTGCTGCTACACCTTCAGCCGCGCTGTTATTTGCTCGAACATATACCGCTCGGCTAAAGCCGCCTTGTGTGTTTTCTTTTTTTAGTGGCTTAAAGGCAGGGAAGCCTTTGCTGTGAGCAAAGGCCTCAAGCAGAACTAATCTTCGTAAAGGTTATCGTAAACATAATTTGTCGCTTCGATAAAGCCAGGCACGCTGCCGCAATCAAAACGTTTACCTTTAAATTTATAGGCAAGCACACAGCCTCTTTTAGCTTGTGTTAATAAAGCATCAGTAATCTGGATCTCGCCATTTTTGCCCGGTGGTGTCTCTTCAATAATATCAAAAATATCCGGCGTTAAAATATAACGGCCAATAATCGCCATATTACTTGGCGCAGTGCCCGGCTCCGGCTTTTCAACCATATCATCAACGCGGTAGAGATCATCTTTAATCATCTCCCCTTTGATCACACCATATTTATGCGTTTCATCTTCCGGTACCTCTTCCACGGCAACAATAGTGCAGCGAAATTGATTATATAAAGCAACCATCTGCTTAAGTACGCCTTCATGCTCATTGATGCATAAATCATCAGCCAATACCACGGCAAAAGGCTCGTCGCCAACCAGCTCTTTACCGATCAGAATCGCATGGCCAAGACCACGCATCTCACGCTGGCGGATAAAAGAGAAACGCGCATTATCCATAATAGAGCGGATATCTTTCAGCTTTTCTTCTTTCGGCGTGCCACTTATTTCATGCTCTAATTCATAGTTAAGATCAAAATGATCCATCAATGAGTTTTTACCCCGGCCGGTCACGATGCACATACCGGTCATGCCCGCTTCTAATGCTTCATCAACACCAAACTCAATTAGCGGTTTATTAACCACCGGCATCATCTCTTTCGGCATCGATTTAGTTGCAGGTAAAAAGCGAGTTCCATACCCCGCAGCTGGAAATAAACATTTTTTAATCATAAGGCTTCCACTTCTTTTTAATTAATCATGGTGAGAATATAACGTATTACTCTAGCACTTTTCCCTTGCTGAGCGAAATAAGCTTATCACACAAAATCAAAAAATAGACAAAAATTCTAACAGAGAGCTCAGCCGAGAAGCGCCTAACAGTGAGCACCGCTGTCTACTCTAGCTAGCGGCAATCTATTCTTTTTGCCTAGCCGCATTCCAAGCTAAATCACCAATACCATCGGTCGGATTAAAGCCTGCCGGTACTTCTAATAAAATTTTGCGGATCTCCTGCAGATCAAAGGCATGGCAAGCTGTATCAAGCCGCTCTAGAACCCCTTTATATTCACTGTAAGGTAAAAAACTTTCATTGGCCGTCATAATGCGCTCGTGCACTGTTTTAGCGACATTGTCACCAATCAGCAGCTCTTCAAACAATTTTTCGCCCGGGCGCAAGCCGGTAAATTTGATTTCAATATCACCATGCGGGTTCACTTCCGACTTCACTTCTAATCCCGAGAGTTTAATCAGATTAGTCGCCAAATCGACAATCTTTACCGGCTGGCCCATATCCAAAACAAACACATCGCCGCCTTTGCCCATTGCCCCAGCTTGAATCACCAACTGTGCAGCTTCCGGTATGGTCATAAAATAACGGATAATATCAGGATGGGTGATGGTAACGTGATCACCTTCGGCAATTTGCCGTTTAAAGAGTGGAATCACAGACCCAGATGAACCGAGCACATTGCCAAAACGGACCATACAAAAGCGCGTTTTATTATGCTCCGCTGCCAGTGATTGCAGGGCTAACTCAGCCATGCGCTTAGTTGCCCCCATCACATTGGTCGGACGCACCGCTTTATCGGTGGAAATCAACACAAAGGATTCAACCTCAGCTTCAATCGCGGCTAATGCCGAGTAGTAGGTGCCAAATACATTATTACGCACCCCTTCCACGACATTATATTCCACTAAAGGCACATGCTTATAAGCCGCTGCATGGTACAGGGTCTGCACCTGGAAACTTTTCAGCGCTATTTTTAAACGATTCAAGCGTTGCACAGAGCCTAATAGAGGAATAACTTTGACCTTTAAGCTCTGTGCTGCCACCAATTCCGACAACTCTTTATCGATCTGGTACAGCGCAAATTCAGATAGCTCAAACAAGACTAAAGTCCTTGGCGACTGTTCAATAATCTGCCGGCATAGCTCTGAACCAATCGAGCCTCCGGCTCCCGTTACCATCACCACCTTATTGTTAATATCGGCACTGAGTAATTCCGGTTTAGCTGGGATACTATCTCGCCCTAACAGATCCTCAATCGGCACATCGCGCAGCTGATCTATGGCTGCGCTGCCATTTAAAATTTCTTCAAAGTTGGGAACGGATTTCACCTCGACGGGAAGATCAACAAGCGCATCAATAATTGCTTTACGCTGTGCGCGCGTTGCACTGGGTATCGCAAGCAGCACTTGCGTCACTCGCTTTTTAGCCACTAAATCCGACAAGTTCTTACTGTTAAAAACGGTCAGGCCGTTGACAACCGTTTTATATAGATGTTTATCATCATCAACAAAAGCAACGGGATGGTACTCATTTCCCTGACGTAATAAGTTCACCAGTTGCCTGCCGGCATCACCCGCACCATAGATAATCACCCGTGCTTTTTGTTTACTGATCCGCTGTGAAACAATAACGCGCACCAACAAGCGCGCGCCACCGCAAAGCAATACCAGGTAAGTGCCATAAATAATAGGAATGGAACGGGGAATAAAGAGATCAAAGAAATAGCCAAAGACAATAAGCAGTAATGCCGAGACAAAACAGCTGAGAACAATAGTTAACAGCGCATGCACACTTAAATAACGTAAAATAGCACGATATAAACCGACCTTAGTAAACAACACAAGGGTAGTAAGCAGAAGCGTAATAAGTAGCT
>JBFGZH010000293.1:0-3480 GCA_041586895.1 Psychromonas sp.
AATTGACCACTATTATCCCAGCGCCGCATTGTGGGTACAGAGACGCCATAAAGTCGAGCTGCTTCACCGATGCTTACTAAACCAAAATCAAGTACTTTCATAACAGGCACCTCCTATGATCAGGTTTAGTCAATTATTAAGGTTCTAGCAAAAACCCTGACAATTGTTATATTATTGCCGCTAGACTTTCAGCGTATTTAAGAACCACTATGACCATGCAAAAATACTATCCTGAGCAAGCCACAGCAATTGAGCATTCTCAGCCATTACAGCAAGACACAGGGCTTGAACATCAAGAAGATAAAGCTTCAGCCAAAATAGTATTGGCGACCATCAATGCCAAGTTTATTCATGCCAGCCTAGGGTTACGCTATCTGTACGCTAATTTACAAGAGCTGCAAAGTTGTTGTGAAATAAAAGAGTTCGTTATTCAAACCCGCGCCATCGATATGGTTGAGCAGATCCTGGCAGAAAAACCGATTATCGTCGGTTTTGGCGTCTATATCTGGAACATAGTGGAAACGACCAACGTGGTTAGCCTGCTCAAGGTGATCGCTCCGGAAATTAAGATAATTCTCGGCGGCCCGGAAGTCAGTTATGAAACCGAGCAGCAAGCCATTGTCGACTACGCCGACTTTGTGTTAACAGGTGCGGCGGATCTCAGTTTTTATCAGCTCTGTCAGGATATTTTAAATGCTCGCGAGCCGGACAAAAAAATCCTTAAATCCAGCCCTGTTACATTACAGGAGATCAACCTACCCTATCAGTATTACAGCGATGCCGATTTACAGCATCGTCTGCTGTATGTTGAAGCATCACGCGGCTGCCCCTTTAAATGTGAGTTTTGTTTATCATCCTTAGACAAAGGAGCCAATCCATTTGCACTGGAGCGTTTTCTTGAACAGATGGACACCCTTTATCAACGCGGCGCAAGAAGTTTTAAATTTATCGATCGAACCTTTAATTTAAACATTGAAACCAGCATGCACATTCTGCAGTTTTTCTTAGATAGGTTAAGCGACGATCTGTTTCTTCATTTTGAGGTGATTCCCGACCATCTGCCGAAAAAACTAAAGGCCTTGTTGACTCAGTTTCCCGAAGGCAGTCTGCAATTTGAGGTCGGCATTCAAACCTTTAAAACAGAGGTGCAGGCAAATATCAGCCGTAAGCAGAATAATCGCAAATCAAAAGAAAATTTACTGTGGCTAAGAGAAAATACCAACGCCCATATTCATGCCGATCTTATTTTTGGCCTGCCCGGCGAAACCCTGGAAACATTTGCAGAGAGCTTTAATGAGCTCTACCAGTGCCGCCCCCATGAAATTCAATTGGGCATTCTCAAGCGCCTCAGAGGCACGCCGATCATTCGCCACACTCAAGCATACGAACTGCGTTTTAGTCCCCTGCCGCCATTTAGCCTGTTGAGCAATGATCGCGTCGACTTTGCGACCATGCAGCGTATGAACCGCTTTGCCCGATACTGGGAGATGATTGCTAATTCCGGACATTTTCAACACTCACTCGCAGAGATGATATCTGAAAATCCCTTTGCTGATTTTATGGCGATGGCTGACTGGCTGTTTGCCCAAACGGGACAAACGCACAAAATCAATCTAAAAAGGCTCTATGAGCTGGTTTCCCACGCAGTCGAAGCGTTATTTCCAGAAAGGCACCCGCTGGTTGTTGGCAAAATGCAATTAGACTACCCCGCGACAAAACTAAAAAGCCGCTTCAGCAGCCTCAATCTTTATGCGGCTCAGCAGAGTGAACCCACAAAGCACAATAAGCTAATATTGCGCCAACAACGCAGACGATCATCATAGGCGTGTTTAGCACCTATTTTGAATGATGCAAGAAAACTGCTGAAGATGACTTAACGAAATAAGGAATAACAATGCATTATCAAGATCTTACAGAGCAGTGGCCAGACTTCTCCCAAGCAATACTTCATTTTGCGCAGCGCTTAGGGTTAAATGATGCCGCGTTAGTCTGTGATCATGCCGCCTTGCGGGTCAATGAGCTTGCGAGCGCTCAAGCCTTGCTAACACAGTGGCAGGAAAAAGGAGAGATAATCTCGGACAGCATTATTAACGGCCGCCCTATTTATATCATCGCACTGGATAAGCCTTTACAGCTTGGTGATTGGAGAATCGACTGTGTTGAGCTGCCTTTTCCCGGCAAAACATATCCGCAACAGGGCTGGGAGCATATTGAATTAGTGCTGCCGGGCAATGCCGCGAGCATGGCTGAATTAGAGTTGGCATTAAATAAAATTACCCCGGCTATCGGCGAAGTATTGGCTGCAAATCCTGCGATTAAGGTAAAACGCTCAGCACCGCAGGCAAGGGGAGAAAGCATCGCCAATCCGACCATTGCCTTTAAGTTGGATAATATCTGCATTAAGGTGCACGGCGCAGACATTAAAAGCGTGGTGGCCAGCGAGAAAGAGTGAACAAAAACCCGCGGGAAAACGGGCTTTTAAGAAATAATAGCAACCTTATTAGGTTGCTATAAAATTAAAACGCTTTATTAAGCTTGTTGCTTGTGCAGCTCAACTTCCTGCTCAGCTTGAACAGCTTCTTCTTCGATTAACGCATCGACAATCAACGCGCAGGCCGCATCACCGGTAATATTCAGTGCGGTACGGATCATATCAAAGATACGGTCTAAGGCGAATAACAGTGGCAACCCTTCAATCGGAATCCCCGCAGCTAGCAGCACCGCAACTACTAAGAACGATGGCCCCGGCACACCCGCCTGCCCTACTGCACCCAGTGTTGCGGTAAGGATAATAGCGATATAGGCCCCTAAGCTGAGGTCGACCTGGAAAAGCTGGGCAAAGAATATTGCAACCAAACCATAGTAGATTGCATTACCGGACATATTAATGGTTGCGCCAAGCGGCAGAACGAATGATGCGGTCGAGTTACGAACACCCAGCTCGTTCTCAACTGTATCCATGGTTACCGGCAACGTTGCCATTGACGATGCAGTGGAAAGCGCAACGGCTTGTGGTTTCTTCATTGCCAGCAGGAATTTTTTCGCCGATGTTTTTGTTAATAGCTGAATCATTAGCGGATAAACAATAAAGCCGAAGATTAAGATAGCCGCGATGTAAACAACAAACAGCTTAAAGACAACCATCAGTGCGCCAAAGCCGAATGTTCCCACCGCTTCAGCCATCAGACCGAATACGCCGATAGGTGCAATTAACATCACCTTATTGATCATCCAAACCATGGCATCAACGACGGCATTCACACCGTTAATCAATGGCTCACGGCGTTCCTTTTCCAGCTTGGAAACAGCCACACCGAAGAATAAACAGAAAACCAGGATCTGCAGAATATTGGCATTATTAAGTGACTGGAATACGTTGGTTGGGATCATGCCGGTAATCGTTGCCCAGAACGTCGGCAACTCACCTTTAGATGCGTATTCAGATGAGAACATCCCGTTAATACCTGCAACATCAATGCC
>JBFGZH010000294.1:0-3479 GCA_041586895.1 Psychromonas sp.
AGGAAGAACACCAGGCTGACAATCAGGCCGACACCGCCCATAGTCTCAAACATCGCGGGAAGCACAGTAAATACCAGGGTATCTGAGCTTAATAGCTCGCCTGCTTCGGAAAAGATTTGCACGCCATGCTCTTTGGCAACAAACATAGCCGGAAGTATAAGTAAACCGGCACCGATGGCAACGCCGGTATCAACAGCAGCGACCTGCGCAGCTGTTTTGGGAATATTGATATCTTTATTCAGGTAGGAACCGTAAACCATAATAGTGCCCACACCTAAAGAAAGCGAGAAGAAGGCTTGCCCCATGGCACTGACCACCAGCTTTGCAGAGAAGTGCGAGAAATCCGGCACCAGATACATTTTCAGGCCATCGGTTGCGCCCTTTAGGGTAAAGATATAAGCGATCAGAATAGCAAAGAGCAGAAAAAGAACCGGCATAAGACGGGTAGACCAGCGTTCGATACCGTCATGTACGCCGCTTTTCACCACGTACATAGTCATCAGCATAAAGATAACCATCAACAGCAGATTACGTGTCGGGGCAAAACCATTGACCCATTCAGAAGCGGCTGTTAAGCCGACCAGATCAAAGGCACTGCCGGCAAATGCACCCACTAACCAGCCGGCAACAATGGAATAGAAGCTTAAAATAAGCGATGCGGTAGTCATTGCCGCAAGACCGAGCAGAACAGCGCCTAATTTACCCTTCGGCCAAACGGCGCGAATTGAACCTATAGGATCTGCCTGACCATAACGGCCAATCGTTAATTCCGCGACCAGCATCGGAAATGCAAGCAGGCAGACCATCGCCAGATATACGAATAAAAAGACCGCACCGCCATTACTTGCCGTCTGTGTCGGGAAACCCCAAATATTACCGAGGCCAACTGCAGAGCCTGCCGCTGCCATGATAAAGCCAAATTTCGATGAAAAGTGGGCTCTTGAATTACTTGCCATTATATTTTCCGCCAGTCATGTTGTTTAGTTTTGTACAGAATCCTATACCTAAAGAATAAAATTCAGGTCATACTCAAAGGGGCGCAAGTAAAGCAGTTTGCCGCTTAAATTAAAAGCTTCGTTAGTTTTTTTTTATACAAAAACTGACTTATCTTATGTAAATGCTCTTTCAGCACAGATTTTATGCATTTTAGTTAGTGAATTGAACGCTCTGAAAACGGCTTGTGCGGCGCTATAGGTGTTTATCTGCTGCTGGCGTGAGGGGGAGTTGCTGCTGGTGGCGTGCCTGCAGTTAAACTAAGGCATATTCTGTGGGTTAATAATAAGCTTATTAACCCACAAACAGGGAGCTAATGCACTTGCTCCTCTTCGTATTTATCGCTATTGGAATCTAACCAGGCTTCCAATTCATCAATAGTTCCAAAAAACAGGCATTGGTTATCCATATCCATAATATTCCATGTTTGATGGTATGTATCATAGGTAGAAAAAACTTTGGTCTTGTTGATGTTCATAATAAATCTCTATCTTTAAATTTTTAATTTTTTTATTGTAATGAAATTCAATTAACTCTTTTTATGGGAGTTTTTGTGATAGCGGCCGCATTTTCTATTTTTCTGTGACACTTGTCAAACTCTCCCTGTGTATTTGCGCTTGCTTTTTTACCTTTAAAGATTTTCTTACTAAGACAACTATTTCCTTGACCTATATATTTATGCTTATTAGGATATGCGTATATCCATATATGAGGTTTGGTTATGCTTCCTGCACAATGTTTTAAAATGCTCTCTGACGAAACGCGTATTCGTTGCCTGCTTCTGATCGCCAGGGAAGAGGGGTTATGTGTCAGTGAGCTGACACAGGCACTGGCAGAGAGTCAGCCGAAAATATCCCGTCATCTTGCACAGCTTCGCCAGTTTGGCGTTTTAGTCGATCAGCGCGAAGGGGCGAGGGTAAGGTACAGCATTTCCACTGAGCTGCCGGGCTGGTTTAAAAAAGTGATCAATGGCCTGAAAGAGTCAAACTGCCTCAAGGAGCAGTATCAGCAGGATATTGAACGCTTACATGCGATTCAACAGGGCTGATTTAGTTCCTGTCATTTCGAGATGTTTTAATCGATCTGGCTGTTTACCAAAATCATCCTTAAACGACACTAAGATTCATTATTAACATATTTATTACAGAGGGTTATAAAAATGGCGATTAAAGTTGGCATTAACGGTTTTGGCCGTATTGGCCGCTTAGCACTGCGTGCGGCGTTTGACTGGGAAGAGCTGGAGTTTGTGCAGATCAATGATGTTGCCGGCGATACTGCGACATTGGCGCATCTGCTTGAGTTTGATTCGATTCAGGGGCGTTGGCATCATCAGGTCAGCAGCGATGCTGAAACTATGCTGATTAATGGCCAGCGTATTGCAACCAGCCGTGAGCGGGATATCGATGCCGTGGACTGGTCCGGCTGTGATGTTGTTATTGAAGCAACCGGCGTACACCGTAAGGGCAGTTTCCTGAATAAATACCTTGCGCAGGGCGTTAAACGCGTGGTGGTTTCCGCTCCCGTTAAAGAGGAAGGGATTGCCAATATTGTGGTTGGCGTGAATGACCATATATTTGATCCTCAAGTGCACCGCATTGTCACCGCGGCATCCTGTACAACCAACTGTATTGCCCCGGTGGTTAAAGTTATCCATGAAAAACTGGGCATTGATTACTCTTCATTTACCACTATTCATGATTTGACCAATACCCAGACTATTCTCGATGCGCCGCATGCGGATCTGCGCCGTGCCCGGGCATGCGGCATGAGCCTTATTCCGACAACCACGGGCTCAGCCAAAGCAATTGTTGAGATCTTCCCTGAGCTGCAGGACAAGATTGATGGCCATGCGGTGCGCGTACCACTGGCGAATGCCTCACTGACCGATATTGTTTTTAATGTGCAGCGCGATACCACGGCTGAAGAAGTAAACGCGCTACTTAAGGAAGCTTCTGAAGGTGAGCTGCAGGGCATTCTTGGCTTTGAAGAGCGCCCTCTGGTGTCTATCGACTACAAAGGTGATCAGCGCTCAACGGTTGTTGATGCACTTTCTACTATGGTCGTCGGCACGCGCATGGTAAAAATCTATGCCTGGTACGATAACGAAATGGGTTATGCAACACGAACTGCCGAGCTGGTACGTAAAGTGGGTCATGCTTAATTAATAAAAAAGGAGTCGATAATGACACATCCAACCTGGGAATTGAATATTGCTGATAATAACGGCGCATTGCTATTAACCCCTTGCCCCGGTACCAAAGGTACTGAGCTAAAAGCATCCCTTGAGCAGTTAAAAGCGCAGGGAGTTGAAGCGTTGGTGACGGCTTTGAGCTATGAAGAGATGGAAAATGCCGGTGTTGCCGAGCTGCCGGCGCTGAGTGAAGCACTGGGTATGGCCTGGTTTTATCAGCCGATTGAAGATGATTGTGCGCCGGGAGAGGATTTTGCAGCGCGCTGGCAACAGAGCAGTCCTCGCCTGCAGGCAC
>JBFGZH010000295.1:0-3474 GCA_041586895.1 Psychromonas sp.
GGTACATTGGAATACAAGCTGCCGAATGACAACCTGATTAAAGGTATCGCTGCCGCCTTCCTGTACAAATGTGATGAAGACCCACAAGCGGTTGAGTTACAGGAGATGTTTGCTAAAGAAGGCTTAAAAGCAACATTGGCACATTACAGTGGCTTAGATATCAACAGTGATGAAGTTGCACGTGTTGAAGCGGCTTACCAGGCGCTTAAAGCAGCTCAATAACCAGCTGCAGTATAGACAGGGTTATAAAATCCTGTCTTATTTTTAAGTGCACTTTAACTTAACTTAAAGTGCACTTAAAAAATAAAGCTTCCGCAAAGTTATTTAATTATTCCTTACCATCAAACACCCCTACTAATTTCGAGCCTTTTTATTGCCAACATGCTGCAATAACTGGATGGCAACTACTGAATAAGGTATATTGCCGCGTATACATGGTTTCCTTGAAAACTGATCGTCTTTTTTGAATCTCATGAAATACCCAACCAGATAGAATATTGAAGATAATAAAAGTTATGACAAAACAGGAAAATGATTTAATTATTGAGCGATTAAATGCAACATCGTCAGTGCGGGGAGTAGTACTGCTGGCTGTTGAAATCTTTGAAAATTCGCTTAATGAGCTCGTGCAGCGTGTTTTTCGCAAAGATGATCATGCTGTTAAATATGCTGTGGAGCCATTGCTAAATACAGCCGGCCCTTTAAGTGATTTAATGGTCCGCTTAAAATTACTGTATGCGCTGGGGATCATATCCCAAGAAGTATACCAGGATATGGAGCTTTTAATCTCACTACGCAATCAGTTGAATAATGATGGCCGAGAGTTTTCTTTTACTTCTCCTGAAACCTTAGAGCCGATAAAACAATTACATGCAATACAAAAAATGGGTATCGCTCAGCTCGATGCACCAGCTCCGGATAAAGATGAAGATATTAACTTTTATAATATGTATATGGCCAGGCAGGAGCAGGTTATCCGTTCCGCATTCGGATTAGCTATCGCCTCTATCTGTTCTGAGCTCAATCAAGATAACCCGCTATTTTAAACGAGGAAACAGCTGCGTTTAACTTGCACTTGGCGATTAATACGGCTGTGACCGATAGCGCATGATCACAGCATCTATTTTAAAGACGAATCAGCAATAAGTCGACAACAGTAAGATCCAGCAGTTTATGCGCAGAAGACCACCAGCGGTTCCAGAAGTCATGGTGATGACCGGCGATCAACAGATCAATGTCCATCTTTTTAACTTCTTCAATCAATTTGACCTCCACTTCCCCACCAATGACTATTTTATTACTGATCGGATAAGCAATGGGCTCACATAAGGTCTCTAATTGAGTGCGCAATTCTTGATACTTCTCTTCGATTAATTTTATTTCGCGTTTGTCATAAGACAGAATATCATTATCTAAATGACTGGTATCCACATGGATAAAAGAAATTTTAGCGTCTAAATTTTTAGCTAATGATACCGCCTTGCTTATTACTAAATCCGTAGGAGCGCTATCTTCAGCCAAATCAATAGCCACCAGTATATGTTTGTATTTCATGATCCTTCTCCAAATCAGCATTTATATTCATTATATTTAGCTTGTGCTTAATAAAATTTAATCTCACTTTGCCATATATTTTTTATCTGTTTTCCTCTCCCAAAGTATAGCTACAAACAGTATTTTTTCTGCAGGTTAAATAATATTGAGTAGAATAAAGACCCCACTCAGAACAGCTAATATTTGTCTGTTTTACAGCCAATCTTTGCGTTGCGGCTTTTTATGCTAAGCCGGCGCTTATTTAGCTCAGCAATGAATAAAAAGAAGTGATTCTCTATCCAGAACAATGCCATAATAACGGCTCTATAGGACCATTTTTTGTGCCAGCCTTGTAGCCGCGCTATGGCTGTGAAGTAACCTGAGGATTTATTGATGGATATGGCCAGCAGACTGGATCTGTTTCTCGATGTAGTACAAAAAGGCTCCTTTGCCAAAGCGGCCAATGCACGCAATATTGACCGCTCCGCCTTATCGAAACAGATTAAAATACTGGAACAGGAATTAGGCGTGCGGCTGCTTAACCGTTCGACTCGCGCCCTTTCCCCCACGGCGGCCGGTAGTCGCATCATTAAGCAGGCTGAATCGATTAGAGAGATGCTTTCCGATACGCTGCAGATTGCTAAATCTTTTCATGCCAAACCGCAAGGCCTGCTCAGACTCACCAGTCCGACACTGTTTGGCACTATGTATATTCAAAAAGCGGTACATCTCTTTATGAGCAGGTATCCGGATATTGACATAAAGCTGGAACTCAATGACAAAATCTCCGACATTATTGGTGACAGCTTCGACCTTGCCTTCCGCATTGGTCCATTAAGAGACTCGAATCTCATTGCCAAAAAGCTGGCCAGCAATAAAGTAGCCATCTTAGCCTCTGAAGATTTTATAAAAACATACGGTTGCCCGAAAACAGCCGAAGAATTGCTAAAACTCCCTTCGGTTATTTATACCAATGGCGTCTACAAAATGGATAAAATCACCCTATCCGAATCACCCGGTAGCGATATTATGCGTACTCATCCTCTGCGAGGACGCTTGGAAGTCAATGATGTCAGCGCGTGTAATAACGCTGTCTATGCCGGCCTAGGTTACCTGACTATTCCCTTATTCAGTCTCGACAGAAATATTAAAGACTTGCGCTTAATCCCCTTACTGACTAACTATAAACTGCCCAGGGATGAGTGGGATATACATGCCGTGTACCCACATCGCAACCAGTCCCCGACGGTGAAACTATTTATAGAAACGGTACAGGAGGTGATAGGCAACCCGCCGATATGGGAAAGCTATATTGACGATTATCATAGGATGTATAGATAAGCTGCCTGCAGCCCCCCTTCAGCAAACGTGACAATATGTCCACAGTCTAAGGATATTTCAGCTCTCGAATTCTGCGCCAAAAATCGTCACAATAGCTGCATAGATTACCTGCTGCCAGCAGTTTTTATATCTCGCTAAAGCTATGCTTGAACAGGCAATAAAGAGCAATAGCTCTATTTGACAACATACTCACATTCGGAGAAAAAACGTGTCTCAACAAATTATTAAAGATCTGAATATTCGTTATACAGCTAAAAAATATGACCAGACTAAGCGTATCTCAGCGCAGGATATGGAGATAATCAAAGAAGCGCTGCGCCTTTCCGCTTCATCTATCAACTCGCAGCCCTGGAAATTTATCATTATTGAAAGCGAGCAGGCAAAGCAGCGTTTTCACGATACCTTTGCCAATAAGCATCAGTTCAACCAGCCGCATGCCAAAGAGGCCTCACATACTATCCTATTTGCTTACGATCCGAACTTCACTAAGAATAAGTTCCGTAAAAGAGTTGATGCCGAGGTAAGCTCAGGTCACCTGCCGGCAGAGATGTACGATACCTTCATGGGTGCCTACGCTTTTGCTGAAGCCAATACCGATGA
>JBFGZH010000296.1:0-3452 GCA_041586895.1 Psychromonas sp.
GCGTCGTCTCCGGTGCGCGGTTGTGGCTGGTACTCTCCAACTGCTGCAGTTTTCGTTTAGCATTGTTGACCACCTCTTTGGGGACGCCTGCTAATGAGGCGACCTGCAGGCCGTAACTTTTATTGGCTGCACCTTCCTGGACGGCATGCAGAAAAGCGATCCCATCACCATGTTCAACGGCATCGAGGTGAACATTTACCAACTCGGGAATGCTTTCCGGTAGACGGGTCAATTCAAAGTAGTGGGTGGCAAACAGGGTGTAAGCCTGAATTTTTTGCGCCAGTTGTTCAGCACATGCCCAGGCCAGTGATAAGCCGTCAAAGGTACTGGTGCCGCGGCCGATCTCATCCATCAGTACCAGGCTGTTTTTGGTGGCATTATGGAGAATATTGGCGGTTTCGGTCATCTCCACCATAAAGGTGGAACGGCCGCTGGCCAGGTCATCGGAGGCGCCGATACGGGTAAAGATGCGGTCCACCGGCCCTATTTTGGCGCTTTGTGCGGGAATAAAGCTGCCGATATGGGTCATCAGCACCATTAATGCAACCTGGCGCATATAGGTGGATTTACCGCCCATATTAGGGCCGGTAATAATCAGCATATGGCGCTGCTCATTAAGCTTGATCGGATTGGCGATAAAAGGGCTCTTGCTGACCTGCTCAACGACCGGATGGCGGCCCTCTTCAATCTCAATACCGCTTTTTGCCTGCAGGGTCGGACGAACATAATTGAGTGTTAAGGCGCGCTCGGCGAGATTATTTAACACATCAAGCTCAGCCAGGGCCTGGGCGGTAAACTGCAGATTACGCAGCTGCGGCAGCAGCAGATCAATGAGCTGCTCGTAAAGTTTCTTCTCTAAGGCGAGCGCTTTGCCCTGACTGGAGAGCACCTTATCTTCATGCTCCTTGAGCTCGGCAATAATATAGCGCTCCGTATTTTTCAGGGTTTGCCGGCGAATATAATGATCCGGCACGGCATTCGCCTGCGCGCGGCTGATTTCAATATAATAACCATGAACACGGTTATAACCTACCTTTAAGGTCGCAATGCCCGTTGCTTCACGCTCGCGCAGCTCCAGCTTTTCCAGATAATCGCTTGCACCTTGAGCCAGATTGCGCCATTGATCCAGCTCTTCGTTGTAACCTGCGGCAATCACCCCGCCGTCACGGATAATAACCGGCGGGTTATCGATAATTGCTTTTTCCAGCAGTTCCAGCAGATCCGGATAAGAGCCCATCTCGCTGCGCAGTGTACTGACCAATTCAGCGGGCATCTCGGCAATCAGGTTGTGCAGTTCCGGTAACAGCGCAAAGGCGCTGCGCAGGCGGGTAAGATCGCGCGGCCGTGCGCTGCGCAGTGCTAAACGGGCGATCACCCGTTCGACATCACCAATCTGTTTTAAAGGCTCGGCGAGTGCATCGGTGAGATCGCAGTCAATCAGCGTCTGGATCATGCTCTGCCGGTAATTTAAAACATTAAAATTACGGATTGGCTGGTGGATCCAGCGTTTTAACAGGCGGCTGCCCATGGGGGTCACTGTCCGATCTAAAATATCGGCCAGGGTATTATCAAAGCCGCCGGCAAGGTTTTGCGTCAGCTCTAAATTTTTCCGCGTGGCGGCATCTAAAATAACACTGTCAATATTCTGCTCAAGCTTAATCGACTGCAGATGCGGCAAACTGGTACGCTGCGTATCTTTAATATACTGCAGCAGCGCGCCGGCGGCACAAAGGGCAAATTCTGCCTGTTCAACGCCAAAGCCAATCAGATCCTTAGTGCCAAACTGCTGGTTTAAGGTTTGCTTGCTGGTGCTGAGCTCAAATTCCCACTCCGGGCGGCGGCGAATGCTCGAAAGATGTTCGATTAAATCGATATGCTCGAAATTTTCCGGGTAGAGCAGCTCTGCCGGATTGAGGCGCTGCAGCTCAGCCTGCAGAGTTTCTTTGTGTTGAAACTGATTGATAATAAAGCGGCCGCTGCCAATATCCAGGGAAGCAATGCCAAAGTTTTCCTGCTGCTGATAAAGCGCACATAACAGATTATCCTGACGGTCATCCAATAAAGCTTCATCGGTAACCGTACCCGGTGTGATAATGCGGACAATTTTGCGCTCCACGGGACCTTTTGCCGTGGCCGGATCGCCAATTTGTTCACAAATTGCGATAGATTCGCCCATCTCTATCAGTTTTGCCAGATAACCTTCTACACTATGGTAAGGCACACCAGCCATTGGAATGGCATTACCCCCGGTTTTACCGCGTTGTGTCAGGGAGATTCCAAGCAGCTGTGAAGCCTTGCGCGCATCATCAAAAAACAGTTCATAAAAATCGCCCATGCGGTAAAACAACAGGGTGTCGGGTACTTCGCTTTTGATGGCTAAAAATTGCTGCATCATCGGCGTATGTTTTTTTAACTCTTGCGTGGCTGCTTTCATAACGAATACACTTAATCAAAATAATAAAAGGTGGAGAATATTTATGTTCACTGAAAAAACCGTCCAAGAATTAGCGCAAGTTCTGGTTAATCAACTGACGCAGGCAGGACTGATTGTCGCCACTGCGGAATCCTGTACGGGAGGTGGAGTAGCATACGCTATTACAGAAATTTCTGGAAGTTCGCAGTGTTTTGATCGTGCTTTTGTGACTTACAGCAATGATGCCAAAATACAGATGCTGGGTGTTGAATCTGAGGTCATTAAAGAATATGGTGCGGTATCGGAACAGGTTGTAGAGCAGATGGCTATCGGTGCCGTGCAGCACTCTGATGCCGACCTTGCGGTGGCGATTAGCGGTATTGCCGGACCCGACGGAGGCACAGCTGAAAAACCGGTCGGCACCGTGTGCATCTCCTGGTATAACGCGCACTCAGACAGTAAAACCGCGAGTTATCTGTTTGTTGGCGATCGCTCGGAAGTGCGCACGCAGGCCATTCGTCTTGCGTTAATTGGTTTTATTGAGATGATTTAAGATACTATAGAAAAAACTTGCTACTGTGCAGATCAACAGTATACTGTTTTTGTATACAGTCAGAATATATTTTATTTGGAGATAACATGAGTCAGGATATAAATAAAGAGAAAGCGTTGGCTGCGGCACTGGGTCAAATTGAAAAACAATTTGGCAAAGGCTCAGTTATGCGTCTCGGTGATGGTGCGGCTGCAATGATGGAAATAGAATCGGTTTCCACTGGCTCATTAGGTTTGGATGTGGCACTGGGTATAGGTGGTCTGCCATACGGGCGTGTGGTGGAAATTTATGGTCCGGAAAGCTCGGGTAAAACCACCTTAACTCTGCAGGTGATTGCCGAAGCACAGAAACAGGGTAAAACCTGTGCCTTTATTGATGCCGAGCATGCGCTGGATCCTATTTATGCTAAAAAGCTTGGAGTCGATGTCGATAACCTGTTGATTTCTCAGCCGGATACCGGCGAGCAGGCATTAGAAATTTGTGACA
>JBFGZH010000297.1:0-3451 GCA_041586895.1 Psychromonas sp.
CCAACTTAAGTTTACTGGATCGTGGTTTTGTTTATGCGCTCGCCCATATTCGTGGCGGAGAAGAGTTAGGGCGGCACTGGTATGAACAGGGTAAGTTATTTAATAAACAAAACAGCTTTAATGATTTTATCGATGTCAGCAAATCCCTGCTTGAGTTAGGCTATGGCGCCCAAGATAAGCTTTTTGCCATGGGCGGCAGTGCCGGAGGGCTGCTGATCGGGGCCGTTGCTAATCAGGCGCCGCAACTTTATAAGGGCATGGTCGCGGCCGTCCCTTTTGTGGATGTCGTTTCCACTATGCTTGACGAGTCGATTCCGTTGACTACCGGCGAGTATGATGAGTGGGGGAATCCCAATCAGCAAAGTGATTATCATTATATGCTTGCCTATAGTCCCTATGATCAGGTCAAAGCGCAGGATTATCCGCATCTATTAGTGACCACAGGCCTGCATGACTCGCAGGTGCAGTATTGGGAGCCGGCCAAGTGGGTCGCTAAATTACGGGCATTAAAAACAGATAATAAGCAGCTGCTTTTATATACCGATATGGAGGCCGGCCATGGCGGTAAATCGGGGCGTTTTAAGCATTTTCAGGATATCGCCAGAGAGTTTGCCTTTCTGATTAATCTGGCAGAATAAAGTAATAATATGCCCTTATTCAAGGAGCCCGAAGGTTGTTAAAAAGAAGTTAAAATTGCCTGTTTATTGTAGATATGGCTGCCGGGTTTGTGTACAATTTGGCCCCTGCAATCAATGCGCGAGTATTTTTTGCACTACCGTAAAAGGCAAAATCGTCGAAAGGCGATGACGCAACGCCTCTGGCCTAAGGAGCTCTCTCTAAGGCAGCAGGGCTGCAGAAGGATATCAACACGGCATTTGGCTTATTTAGCGCGACTATGCTCAGTTATTGTTTGACCCTTTCTGAAATTTACTTTGTTGCCTTGGCCCTCAAGGTCAAGGCGCTGGCTATTAGTTAGGATAGGAGTCCGGAACGTGAGCAAGAGTGATTATTTGTACTGGTTTTTACTGGTTTCTGCCGCATGTGCATATGCAATTGTGCGTTTGCAGCTTTTGCCGGTCAATAATAAAAATAAAAAAAACCGATCCGGCTCACTTTTTTCCTGTCTTAATTCACGCATGCCCTCAGAGGGCAGTAAACGCTTCGCGTGTCACGGCTCTTTCACTGAGCACAAGCATAGCCATATCTATCAATCTATTCAGTCGAGCATAGAATCGAGTGCACGCAGCCGCATAAAATTTGCCTTGATCTTAGTCGATCTGGACTGCTCGCCGTGTTCCTGGAACTTTTTATCGGCGCGCGCCTTTAAAAGGCAGCTGCAGCAGTTAGAGTTACGCTTTAAAAGCTGCTCGCCGGTGATAGATCAATGCATACGTATTACCGAAAACCGCTTTGCTGTGCTGGTCACGGCGGCTGGCGCGGAAGATGCCGCCATTGTTGCGCAAAAGCTGCTGCGTCAACTTCCCGGCAGCAGCCGTAAGGTGCAGAAAATCAGCGCCAGTATCGGCATCTGCCATTATCAGGAGCAAAAAGAGACGCCGGAACTGCTCTTTATTCGTGCCGAGCAGGCGCTTGCTCAGGCCCAAAAACTCGGTCGCGGCTATTTCTGTTTTTTTGATGAAGTGGGGAAGCTGCTGATCCAGGATCGTCATCTGCAGAGTAACAGGCTGAAACTAGCGCTGCAGCAGGATGAACTCTGTCTTTATTATCAGCCGATCATTGCGCTTGCGTCGCGACAGATTATCGGTTTGGAAGCGCTTATTCGTTGGCAGCATCCGCAGCAGGGGCTGATTCCTCCCGCTCATTTTATTCCTCTGGCTGAGCAAAGCGGTCTGATCATCCCTATCGGTGAGTGGGTGCTGCGTACCGCCTGCAAACAGCTGCAGCATTGGCATCGCGCTGGCATCGCGCCCCTGTCGGTTGCCGTTAATGTTTCTGCGCGGCAGCTGTGTCGTGGCGATCTGTTGGAAATCGTGCGCAGCAGTTTGGCAGAAAGCGGCCTGCAGGCCGGCAATCTGGAGCTGGAAATTACCGAAAGCCTGGTGATGGATAACCTGGAGAAAACCGTCCATCAGCTGCAGAATCTGCAGGCGCTGGGGGTACAAGCGGTAATTGATGATTTTGGTACCGGGCACTCATCGCTTAATTATTTAAAAAACCTGCCGGTCAAGAAGCTTAAAATAGACCGCAGCTTTATTCGCGGCATTGCTGATGACCTATATGACTCGGCTATTGTTGCCTCTGTCATTAAGCTCGCTCATGAGTTGGGCTTGGTTGTGGTCGCCGAGGGCGTGGAATGTGAAGCGCAATATGAAAAACTCAAGGCGCTGGGCTGTGATTATGCGCAGGGCTATCTGTTCGGCAAACCGGCAGCCGTGTCCGAGTTGACTGTGATGCTGCAAAAGAATTTATCAAATGAGAAGAAGAATATGGTAATGGCTGTATCTGAAAATTCAGGAGTAATATAGATGCAATATAATAAGTCGATGGCGTCGCGTTTTCTGGGCATTAATTTGCTGCGCGTGCTGATTACCGGCATAGTGATAGTAAGCGCTATCTACTCGACACGGGTCCTAATCAAATCAAATGAAGAGATCAACCGTGCCAATCAAATGCTTGAGAATGCCTTGTCTGTGCAGGCCTTGACAAGATCACTGCTGATTAACGGTTATGGCTTTTTAAGCAGTGGCGGTGCCGAGTTTCTGCAGACCTTTTATGCGCGCCGTGACGATCTGGATAAAGCCTTTAGTGAGTATCAGGAAGGGTTGAACTATCGCTCCGATAAGTCCAAGATTGCGCGAAAGTTAGAACAAAATATTAATAGCTGGCTGCTTAATGATATTGACCCGCGTATCGTCGCGCGACAAGCGGCGGAGCAGAGTCAGTCAGCAGTGCTATCAACAGAGGCCTATCGTTTTGAAGATTTTTTACCGGGCGGCCTAAAAGCGCAGTTGATGGAGCTGGTTGCTAAAGAGAAAGGCCATCTGGCCAAGCAACAGCAAGAGATGCAGGATGCTATTGCCTGGGTGCGCATGGTGTTTATCGGCGGTATTCTGATGGTGTTATTCTCTGATCTGTCGTTGTCTTTTTATGCAACTTTTGGCATTACCCGGCGTGTGCGTGTATTGGCTAAAGCGGCTAAAAGGCTGGCCAAGGGGGACCTTGATGTCGATGTCGATATCAACGAAGCCGATGAAATTGGTGCTTTAGCCCATAGCCTTAAACAAACGGTCGAGCGTTTAAAACATGTTGAAGTAGTGGTTAGAGCGACGGCAGCAGAGGATTTTGCCAAGCAGGTGCATGTGATGGGGCTGCAGGATCAGCTGGCTTTGTCTATCAATAAGATGTCCGACAGCCTGAAACGCTCCGCGGCAGAGCGCGCAGAGCAGAACTGGCTGAAAAGCGGTATCGCCGATCTGCACTTTAAGATGCG
>JBFGZH010000298.1:0-3443 GCA_041586895.1 Psychromonas sp.
ATTTATGAAGGTATTTTGTACCTGCATCAATGCTTTGTTTGGCATCAAAGGGATCACTGACAGCAAAACGTTTCGCAGTGACAGGCATTAACTGCATTAAGCCTTTGGCGCCAGCTGCTGATACCGCGTTAGGCTGATAACTTGATTCGGCGGTGATCACTGCATGAATAAAGGCTGGCTCGAGCTGATATTGGCGGGCTGCCTGAACAATTAACGGGTGGTATCTTTGCTGCAGTTTTTTATTGCTGGGTATTCTGCTGTCGGTATAACTTTTCTGCTTCCAGTTGGTGAACGTTTCCGGAAAGGTATAGTGTTTACTGCCTAATAAGGCTTTGTAGTTTTTATTTTCTTTTTTTTGCGAAAAATACTGATTGCCTTCCTTATCGATATAGATATAGATTTCGGCGGCCACTTTATTACTTAGCATTAAAGTAAGCAATAAAGTGGCAAAAGCCTTAACTATTCTAGCGTAGTGTGGCTTTTTCATTGGCGACTTGTAACTGTGATTTATCAGTTGGCTTTGACTGGCTTGCCGGCGCCTCTGTTTTATCTATATTGGCTAACTGTTTGTCAGTAGGGTAAAGATAACGGGCATAATCTAAGGTCTGTTGCGCTTTCTCCGTTTGCTGATTACTGCTATAGGCTAGATAAAGCAGCGCATAAAAATAGGACTTTGGCGTGCTCTTTAGCGTCTCTTCGCTCCAATCAATCACCTTTTGAATCTCTTCTGGTTTATGCAGTTGCTTTGCCATTGTTAAACGGAAATAGTTGAGGTGGAAGCTAAACCTGTCTTCAAATACTAAGGGGTTAATAACGTCCATTAGCAGCCTGATATCAGGTTGCTTGCTGCGTTCATAGGTGGTTATTTTAGAGATGGTATGCAGATTGCTCAGCATAAACAAGGTGGTGATGAGCGGAATGAGCAGGGCAAAAGCGCGCAGGGCAAAGGTCGGCCGGAAGATTTGCTGTTTTATAGCTTGTGCCTGATTATCGATATACAAAACCAGCACTAACAGTACCAGCCAATGCAGAGCAGAGTGATAGAGCGGATATTCGGTTTGCGTATGCAGGCTGATGGGGAGTACCAGCGCCAATAGGGCCAAAGCATGAGTGAGTTTAAATGCGCCTAATAAGCGCAGAAAAGCAATAATCAGCAATAAGATAGCGAGTATCGGGACAATGCCGCCTTCCACAGCCCAAAATAGGGTGTCGTTATGTGGATGGGTAAGGTGTGACAAACCTAAAGGTGGTAATTCTTTATGTTTAACTCGTTCTGCTTGGGTAACTAGGTAGCTTTTTTCAAAGCTGCCATAACCATAGCCGGTTAACGGCTTTTCTTTAATCATCTGCCAGCTATGTTGATAGATATTTAAACGGACACCACCCTCTTTAAGATTGTCAATATTACGGGCTGCTAAAACATCATCCTTCATTATTACAGAGCTAAGTTGTGCAAGACCAATACCTAATGTGATAGCTACAATAAATACGCTGAGTCTCTTTTTATTGCTTTGCCAAGCCCAGGGAATGAATAAAAGCAACGCAATTAGAGCACCTAGATAACCAGTGCGAGACATGGTGATAGTAATGACCCACATATTCAGCAGAGTGGTGATAAGTAAAAATGCTTGCAGCTTTCTGTTATTGATCTGTTGCAGCAGATAGCCAGCCAGAATAAGGCTGGTGGCCATAAAAGAGGCCAGTACATTGGGTTGCTGGAAGATACCGTAAGGGCGACCATAGCCGACATCATAGCCGAAGATATTATCAGCCGGCAGCAGGTAGTCCTGCGTCAGGCTGTAACAAGCTTGTATAAAACCCGCGACGACAATCAACAATAACAGACGGTGTATCAGCATGCGGCTAAACTGAAACTGCTGCAGACTGACAAACAGTAGAAATCCGGCAAACAGTCCCAGTAAACGGCTATAGCTTTGACTGGCCAGCTCATTATTGGGATAAAGCAGCGGCAGTAAAAACAGCCCCAAAGCAAGCAGGAAAACCAGGGTAAAAGGTGAGTAGACTATTTTCTGCTCTGTGGTTATTTTCCATAAACCTAAGCCGATCAGGATGGAAAAAAAGATCCACACCATATTATTTTGCGCTAACTCTAAACCACTACCGCCCTGGTTATGCTGAAAATAATGCGCAGCTAATGCCATTAGCAGCGCGAAAGTGATAAAAAAGGCGCGCCTGAGTTTTTGTTGTCCATCCATGGGTTTTTATTTTCCGTTATTATTTTTCTAAAATGGGTTTCAGGAAGAGTCCGGTATAACTGCTAGCCACTTGTGCTACCTCTTCAGGCGTACCTGTTGCAATAATCTCACCGCCACCGTTACCGCCTTCCGGGCCTAAATCAACGACCCAATCCGCGGTTTTAATAACATCGAGATTATGCTCGATAATCACAATGGTATTGCCGTGATCGCGTAAAGTATGAATGACCTTTAACAGCTGAGCAATATCGTGGAAGTGCAAACCTGTGGTTGGTTCATCAAGAATATACAGGGTTTTACCTGTATCACGTTTTGACAACTCTCTGGCCAGTTTTATACGCTGCGCCTCACCACCGGACAGGGTGGTCGCCGCTTGGCCTAAGCGGATATAGGAAAGGCCGACATCCATTAAGGTTTTAAGCTTGCGGGCAATCACAGGTACAGGCTCAAAAAATGTAAAGGCATCTTCAACCGTCATCTCCAGGACTTGATGAATGTTTTTACCCTTGTATTTGACGGACAGAGTTTCGCGGTTGTAGCGTTTACTTTGACAGGCATCGCAGGGCACATAAACATCGGGCAGAAAATGCATCTCTACTTTGATTACGCCGTCTCCTTGACAGGCTTCACAACGTCCGCCCTTGACATTAAAACTGAAACGCCCCGGTTTATAACCTCGGGCACGTGATTCAGGGGTGCCTGCAAAAAGCTCTCTAATCGGAGTAAAGATGCCGGTATAGGTGGCCGGATTGGATCTTGGTGTACGGCCAATCGGGCTCTGGTTAATATCGACCACTTTGTCGAGGTGGGTTAAGCCACTGATCGTCTTATAGGGAGAAGCGCTGGCATTGCTGGCTTTATTGAGTTTATTTTGTGCCAGTGGATACAGGGTATCGTTAATCAGGGTCGATTTACCGGATCCCGATACACCTGTTATGCAGGTTAATACACCTATAGGTACCTGCAGATTCACCGCTTTTAAATTATTACCGCTGGCTGCGTTTAATTTGATCCACTTGCCGGTTAATGGTGTACGCTGCGCAGGTATATTGATCGCTTTGCGTCCGCTCAGGTAATCCGCGGTTAATGAGTTTTTGGCTTTAAGAATGCTTTGCAGATTACCCTGGGTAATAACCTCACCACCATGAATGCCCGCTCCGGGACCAATATCGATAATATGATCCGCCTGGCGAATCGCATCTTCATCATGCTCGACGACAATCACGG
>JBFGZH010000299.1:0-3417 GCA_041586895.1 Psychromonas sp.
GCATGAGCGCGCTGCCATTAAGTTGAAGTTCCCTCTGAAATTTTGCCTATTAACCTTGAGCAAGACTTCATCGGAAAAAGTAGTGACCGTCTTTGCTGAGCCGCGCACTGCAAAGATAGCTTGATTACCCTCACGGGATTGCAACAACGCCGGTGTGACAGATAACGTTTCTTTTTCGTAGGCCATGGTAATTGGGCGGGTGTGAGGCAATACCACGCGGCAATAGTAATCGCCATCAGACTCATCTGTTAAGCGCTGCTGGAAATGACTTTTACGTAAGCGGAGCTCAGCACTGCGCCGGGCGCGAATACTGTCGTTATTGACCATGATAATGCGAGTATTGGCAAGATAAGCACTTTCACTTCGAGTCCAACCCTCTTTTTGCGCCCGCAACGAGAGTGAATTCGAGGCCGGCGACCAGGGAAGTAAAAAGCCGGTAAAATTTATAAGGTAGCGGCCATGACTATCGCTAAAAACCGGATCGGAACAGTAGTTTTTATCCCAAACCAGGTAATCATCCCGGCCCCATCCCAAGTAGCATATACTGACCGCGACATCCTGCAGAGCCTGCCCGGATTCATCGACGACCTCACCGGTAATGGTTTTAGGTAACTGAAAAGAGCAGCCCGCGCTGATAAACACGCAAAACAGCAATATGGCTATTTTAGTAGCCGTATTGTTGTCGTTAAATTTTATCTTTTGCAAGCAGCCCCTAGTTGAGCATTGGCATCGACTGTGATTATCTCTTGACATATAAATTCAAAACAAATGACTGTAGAAAATAACGGCGGATATTGAGCAGATAAGTGTGACTAACCACCAGCAAACACCGCCACTAATAATATTCATCGCCTGTTCACTATCTTCTGTCTGAAGAAGCCTGGTACGCAGCGACGCGCTATTTCGGACTAAGTAAAAACGCAGCATATAACTGACAGCAATGATAGCGATGGCCATTGCTGAAAGCAGCAGAGAATCAATATTTCTTCTTACATCAATAACACGAATAACCGCAGCCAGCACTAGAGGAAAGAGAAACAGGATCACCCATACGCCATAGGCATTGAGTGCTGATAAGGCTAAAAAGGTTTTGCCTAATGGCTGTTTCTGTTGCATTTAGTCGCGCCTTCTAACGGCAGATAGCTGCGTCAATAATAATAGCCCGTTAAGGATGATTTCTGACTAATTCAGACCACAAGTCAATCGCTCTTTTGAGTTCTTGAGCCAGATGCCATTGCTCAATGAGCTCGCCCATATTTAACTCAATATAGCGCAAAACGCGCAAGGTCGCTTCACGCTCCGTTTTGGAGAAGTGATTAAAAAAACGACTCCCCTGACCTTGATAGGTGAGATGAAAAAGAAACTGCTCCAGATAACAGTCACTCCCTTGTGAATCCAGCGCGAGACGCACTAATGCCGGAAAATAATATTTAAATGCCGGCGCTAAAACAAAGCAGATAGGATCCCATGCCGGATTACCAAGCTGTGCCAGGGTGATAGATTGGGGAGTATAGGAGCGCAGCGTGTCATCATGCTCAGCGCACTCTGTGCAATGTTCTCGATTAGTGTAGTGCTCAGGAGCGCCATGACAGCTGAAGACTCGCGCTATATCCTCTTTGATTTGCTCTTTATTCATAAAACCAACACCTGATTCGACAAAATCATCAGCATCAAAAATAACGAGGCGGGCACTATTCACACTCTCGCAGCACTTTTAACTCCGCAATTATCTTGGCATTCTTGGGAATGATTCCCGGCACTCCTTGGTCACGATAAGCCAGATGGGGAGCAATCGCCACTTTTCGATACCCACCTATCTTCATGCCCTGCACTGCGTAAAATAAACCGTCAAGCAGTTGTTCCCTGTCAATTCGAATACGACTTTCAAGAAAACCATCCTCATGGAGTTTAAGATTAGCGTCAATTGTGTGAGAGATACAACTATCAGCTTTTTTAATGACATCTCCTCTATTAAGAGTAATTCTAATGGCTAACAGGTAGATAGCCTGTCGACGGATCTGCTTTCCCATGCCCGGCGTTTCAGCAAGCAATTTAACCCCTTTCTTTATCCACATCGTTATTGCCTGTTATTTTTGCCAAAATGATTTACCTTTACTTAATACCTGGATATAGGATATCTCGCTAAAATTAATTTCCACTTGTTGTTCACTAAAGCTTAATTGCATTTTTCCCATTTCAGGATGGAGAGCAGAATATTTATTCCTGCTGATATTATCTATATCCAAGAGTATTGGATTACCTGGCCAGCCTTCTGCCATTTGAAAAAGCAACTTATTCGGCGTGTAAAATATTTCTATCCCGGCAAAGTGACCATTCACGGCCTGGATATTGGAATAGATACCAAAATTATTCTCCTGCGCTCGCGCAGTGACGGCCAGCATAAACAGAAAAACTACATATTTCATTGCTCACTCCAGATACAAGGGCATCTACTCGCCTTTATCTATATCGCCTTGTAAAAGCGTAGTGTGATGAAAGTGATTTGCAAACTGAAAGTGTTAAAATAGCTCGGTGAGCAATGTCAGCAAGCAACTACTACCTAAACACAATAAAGATGAACGCTTGAAATAACTCGGGGCTTTGGCTTTAGCCAAGCTATATAGAAAACGAACAGTATATTACAGCGCGGCTGAAGCCGCGGCCCCAATTGTAGTAAGTTACTGAACAATGACTTTATTCAATCAATCATAATTAATGAGTCAAGGTACTACATTCAATAGTCAGGGAAAAGAAACAGTAAATGCTAGCGCCATGCCTGCCACTTAACACCCTGCTTTTGTATATGCCGCACAGGACAGCTCAAGCTTGTCGCGCTGATTATCTTATCGCGTCAGCGCATTCCTTATAAAGCCCGGATTGTAAGCATTACTGTGCGGCGGCAGCCCGCTCCACTAATGACTGCGCTTGCCTGCGCAAAAACCAGTCGGCTCCGAGGCTGAGCGCCTTTTGTCCCAGTGAGCGCGCCTGCTCATAGTTTCCCTGCTTATAACGCAGTTCGCCTAAACGGAAATAACTTTCCGGATAGCGCGGCGCAATGCGAATGGCCCGCTCTAAAGAGGCAACCGCCGCCTGCTGATCCCCCCTGCTTTCCTGCTGCTGCGCACGATTCAACAAAGAGATCACCGCCGCCGGCGCTTTTGCAGCATTATCAACAGGAGCAGGCTCAGGTTGCACTTGTGGTTCGATGATAACCTTAGGCGCTGCAGGCGGCTCAATTTCATAAACAGGTGCAGCCTTGCGCACCGGCTCGACTTCGGGCTGAGGCTGGTAAACCGGCAGGGTACTACAGGCGACGATAAACCCTGACAAACACAGCACGACTAGCTTTTTAATCATATTCATTTTTTCTCGCATCTATTTAATAAAACCATTAAACCAATCAACCACCCGCTCGAC